>JBIQLF010000013.1:0-46406 GCA_044464585.1 Thermomicrobia bacterium | reverse complement strand
GACCGTCAGTCCAGCATCGTACCTTCGCGCCAATTTGTCGTAGCGGGTGGCAATTCCTCGGTACTGCTTGAGCCGGTTGATCGTGCGCTCCACCACGTTGCGGGCTCGGTAGGCTTCCCCGTCGAAGCGGACGCCTTGTTTGCGCTCGGTGGTGAAGCGGGGAATCACCGCGCCAATGTGCCGCCCTCGCAGCCGCGCTCGGACCGGACGACCGGTGTAGCCTTTGTCGCCGGCAATCCGGCGCGGTCGACGCCGGCGGCCAATCCGTCCCTGGTTAAGCAGGGGCATGACCTGCGACCGCTCACCGGCTTGCCCCTCCGTAATCGTCCAGGTGATCAGCGTGCCGGTTTGGTCTGTACGAACGTGGAGTTTGGTGCCAAAGCCGCCCCGGCTGCGTCCGAGAGCATGAGGCCCCCTTTTTTGCCCCCAGCCGCATGCTGATGGGCACGAATATTGGTGGCATCGATGCAGTGCAGGTCCCAGTCCACGCCCCCCTGCGCGTCGGCGGTCTGCTGCCGTTCCTGCAACACCCGGCGCCAGGTGCCATCCTCTTGCCAGCGCCGGAAGCGCGTGTAGACCGTGATCCAAGGCTGGAACGCAGCGGGCAGATCGCGCCACGGACTCCCGGTGCGCTACCGCCAGAGAATGCCGTCGAGCACGTTGCGGGAGGACCGAGCAGGCCGACCACGGCCGGGGCGTTGCGACGGCAACAACGGCTCCAGGTGCTCCCATTGGTCGTCGGTCAGGGTCTTGGTACGCATCCATTCAGTCTATATCGAATTGATAAACACGTCCCTAGGAATCACCCGGATTCCGTATGAGCGCCTGGATGCCGCCAAAGCCCTTGGCGATATTCGTAGCCGCGAGGATGGTCTCGGACGAAGTGTTGCTGGTCATCGTTCGTCAGGTCGAGGGCGTTCGGTCAGGCGAATGGAGATTGCGCAATTGCTGGAGTTTTTCGAAGCGGTGTTCGGCATCGATTCGGCGCACGGTCCCCGACGCGGAGCGCATCACCAACGTCTGGGTGGTAGCGCCCGTGCTCGTCAATTGCACGCCACGCAACAATTCCCCGTCCGTAATACCGGTGGCCGAGAAGAAGATGTTCTCCCCACGCACCAGATCGCGCATGGCGAACTTGCGGCTGACATCGATCTTATCCCGCTCGACGATGGCGCGTTCTTCGTCGTTGCGGATCCAGAGCCGGCCCTGAATCGACCCGCCCAGACAGGTAAGCGCGGCCGCGGCGACGACCGCTTCAGGGGCCCCGCCAATCCCCATCAGGACGTCCACACCCGTACCTGGTATGGCAGCCATGATCGCGCCGGCCACATCGCCATCGGTAATCAGCTTGATGCGCGAACCCGCCGCGCGGACTTCCTCGATCAGCTCGGCATGCCGCGGGCGATCGAGAATGACGACGACGAGATCCTCGATCCGCTTCCGCAGGGCCCGCGAAATGCGACCGAGATTCTCCGTTGGCGTCAGGTCGATATCGATCACATCGGCAGCTGCGGGACCGACCGCGATCTTCTGCATATAGGCGATATCTGCGCAGGTGAACATGGTGCCGCGATCCGAAAGCGCCACCACCGATAAGGCATTCGGCATACCATTGGCCAGCAATCGAGTGCCGTCGATCGGATCGACCGCGATATCGACTTTGGGTTGCTGCCCCGTGCCGACCTGTTCGCCGACATACAACATCGGCGCCTCGTCCTTGGCGCCTTCTCCGATGACGACGATGCCGTCCATCTCGACCGAGCCGAGAAAATAGCGCATCGCATCGACAGCGGCCTGGTCGGCGTCTTCCTTGCGGCCTTTGCCCATCCAGGCGGCCGAAGCGAGCGCGGCGGATTCGGTTACCCGAGCGAGTTCGAGCGCCAAGTTCCGGTCGATCACATTGGACATGCGTTCCTCATCCTGCTTGCGTCGCGTGCATGTGCGCACGGTGCTTCAGTCTACTCCGCGGAGTCGTTCTTTCGGAGCCAGGCCTTCGCCGCGGGACCGAGCTCGGACACTGCTCCGTGGCGAACCGTGCATTCAGGCAGTGCCCGGATGAAGGTGGCGCCATAGTTCTTCGTGAATATCCGGCTGTCCAGAACGGCAACCACTCCCCGGTCCGAGGCGCTTCGGATCAAGCGGCCGAAACCCTGACGGAACTTCAGCGCAGCCCGTGGTAGCGAATATTGCTGGAATGGATGCTCGAATTGTTCGCTGCGGGCGGCAAACAGCGGATCGGTCGGCACATCGAACGGCATCCGGGTGACGACCAGCCCGCTGAGCTCGTCCCCCGGAACATCGACCCCTTCCCAGAAGGCCGCGACGCCCAGCACCACCGTATTGGGCGTTCGTTTCATCCGCTCGACGAGCTGATTCGCGGTGCCGTCGATGTCCTGGGCCAGCACCGAGATTCCGAGCGGTTCCAATTGTTCGCGGAGTCGTGGAGCAACCCCGCGAATCGCCGCGTGCGATGTGAAGAGCGCGAGGGTCCGGCCATCGAGCGCGTCGGCCAATCCGGCCACTGCTTCCCGCACGCTGTCCAGATAGGCGGCATGGCGCGGATCGGGCACATCGCGCGCGATATAGAGCAACGTGGACGATCGATAGTCGAATGGAGATGGCAGGACCAACTCGTCCGCTTCATCGATCCCGAGCTGCTGCTTCACGAGCCGAAACGATCCCTGGCTGCGCAATGTGGCCGAGGCAAGCACGGCGCTGCTCGTCCGAGACAGCAGATCTTCGGCCACGAGATGCGCGACATCCAGTGGCGCACCGAAGACCGCTGCTTCGCTGGCGTTTCGGCGACCGGCCATCCAATAGACATAGCCCGGATCGGGGTCCGCCACCACCGCTCGCAAGCGCGCCTGGGTTTCTTCCAGATCGCGCCGCCAGACCGACAAATCGAGCAATGCTGGTTCGATTCGTTCGAGCGCTTCGCTCTGTCCGGCCGCATCTCCGAGCTCACCAATGAGCCACCGGCTCGATTGCAGCAGATCGGCAAAGACCGCATCGAGGGATTCCCATGTCTCGGAGAAGGTCTGCCAATTCGGCTGGTCGCGCGTCGAATCGAGAATGCGCCGGGTGAGCGCGTATCCCGACTGGTCGTCCTGGTCCTCGACGAACCGCGCGGCGCCCGTGAAGAGTTGCTCGGCCCAGTGTTTGCCGCGTTCCACCGCGGTCACCGCTCCCCTGAGAATCTCCAGCGCTTTTCGAGCGTTGGCCGGTTTTGCCTGCAAGGCGCCGGTCGCGGAAAGCGCTTCGACGGCCTTGCCGCAATGACCGGTGATCGAGGTTCCATGCAACACCGCATACTCGGACAACATGCGGTCGATCCGCGGACCAGAGCAGGTGAAGCTGTATTGGGACGTTGCCACGCCTTCCAGGTGGTGCGCTTCATCGACGATGAGCTTGTCGATACCGCCGAGCACGGAATTCTCTTCGCCGAGACTGGCAAACAGCAACGCATGATTCATCACGATGATGTCGGCCTTTTGCGCTTCCATGCGCGACCGATTGAAAAAGCAGCGATTTCCGAGGGTGGCCCGGCAAACGGTCTGCAGGCAGTTGTCCGTTTGCGCGGAAAGGGACGCGAACGCACGGTCTTCCGCGGGGGAGAGCGAAAGCTCGGACCGATCGCCACTGGTCGTCGTTTCCAACCAGATCGAAATCTTGATCTTCAGCGCATCCATGGCAGGGTCGCCGCGCCCCTCGCGCGATTCCTGCATCCAACGCCGCAAGCAGAGATAGTTCGATCGCCCCTTCAAGGCCACACCGCGCACCGGTTCGCCGCCACATGCCTCGATCGCCTCCGAGGCGAGCGGAATATCCTTCGATACCAACTGCTCCTGCAGTCCGCGGGTAAAGGTCGACACGAGCACCGGGGCGCCATGCGATCGGGCCCAATGAGCCGATGGCACGAGATAGGCGAGCGACTTACCGATTCCGGTCCCGGCTTCGCAGAGGAGCACTCCATCATGCTCCAGGGTCTCGGCAACCGCGCTGGCCATACGCACCTGCCCTTCGCGCCGCTCGTATCCGGAAATGACGTGCTCCAATCCCCCGCCAGATTCGAAGATCGGTTCGATACCGGGAACGGTGCGCGTCTCATTGGTCGTTCGCGACGCGCGGGGTGGCCGCCGTTCCGCCCGCCGCTCGGCCGCGCTCGAGACTCGTTCAGGATGGCTCTCCGCCAGATCACCCACCCGGGCGAAGAGCGCGTGTAATTCGGGTCGCCCGCTGAGCGCCCAGGTTTCCAGTTGTTGGGCAAACGGCGCTCCGCGCGCAATGAGCCAGTCGACTCGCGCGGCCACCCACGAGGCAACCGTCGCGAAATCGTCTCCCGCGTTCGGTCGTTGCTGGGTGGAGCCGAACAACGCCTCGAAGGCGTCGAGATCGATCGGTTCGAATGCGACGAATCCAGCCGGAACGAGCTGTTGCTGGAGCCGGGCGGCGTTGCGCGCGATGGACACCACCCCGCCAAGTCGCTGCCGGCCCCGATCCAGCGCCGTCGCATCGAGCGGCCGGGCGTCGACCGATACGAATTCGAGATTATCGGCGCACGAAAAGAACGCAATGCGCAACACGGCATCACGTTCCAGACTCAGAAAAGCAAATGCGGGATTCATATCGGAATGAGCGAATTCTGTTTTCAGGTCAGCCGGCCGGCCCGGAGTTCTTCGGCTACGGATACGATCAATCCGAGCAGTTGGTAGACGCCACGGGTCACCGGTTCGCGTTCGATGTATTCGTCTTCCTTGTGGACATTGCCGCCGTAGGTCAACCCAATACACACGGCCGGAATTCCGCGGCTGATGGGAATATTCGCATCCGTACTGGAGGCATCGCCAGTCGGTGTGACTCCCAACGACTCGAGAATCGCGCTGGCGATCCGGATGATTCGGGCGTTCGGCGCCACCTGACCGGCCGGTCGCACACCGAGGAGATCGATCCGGACGGTGATGTCCTTACGCTTCCGCTTCAGGATCTTCTCGACTTTGGCGCTCATCTTCGATAATTCGGCCGCATCGACCGAACGGAGGTCGAGCAGGAACGTACAACTGGGCGCGATCGTATTGACCGAGATCCCTCCCTGGATCGTGCCGACACTCAGGGTCGTTTTCGGATTGGCAGGCAGCTCGATTCGATCGAGCTCGTCGATGATCGAAGCTGCCACATGAATCGCGTTCCGGGCCCCATAGTCACCCCAGCTATGGCCCCCCGGTCCTTCGACGGTGATCCGGTAGCGAATGCTGCCGACCGCGACGTGGGTCACCCGGCCGAGATTGTGGCCTTCGATGGCGACAACCGCACCGACCTCGGGATGCGCATCCATCACCGCAATCATTCCACGCAGATTGCCGAGTCCTTCCTCACCGACATTGCCCGTGATCAGCAGATCGACATCGGGTCGGACTCCGGCCGCCTCGAGCATCGATGGAATCAGCATCGCGCTGGCGATTCCGAGACAGTTGTCACCGATGCCGGGGCCGTAGCTTCGCGCAGCGTCGCTCGAAATGGCGAGCGGCGTGTCCATTGGAAAGACCGTATCCAGATGCGCGGCGATCAGGACGGGCGCCGAATCGGACACTCCCTCGAAGCGCCCGACGACATTTCCCATCTCATCGACGGTAACGGAATCGAAGGGAAGCTGTCGCATCCGGTCCCGGACGAATGCCGAACGGAGTCCTTCCTCGCCGGTCGGCGCCGGCACAGCGGCGAGTTCTTCGGTCAGTGACAGGATCGGCGAGGCGAACTCCTCGGCCACGCGATAGAGCGCTGCTCCAATGTCACCGTGCACCACTGGAGTTAGCTGAGCGCTCCGCGGCATGCTGTTTCTTTCTCTATCCGGGCGAAAACGAGCGGCCTACGCAAATCGTGGACGGAGTCAGTATATCCGACACGTCATGAAGTCCCGAATCCGGATGCGCTTGACACTGTTCCCGGGGATAATTAGCGTAGCGCAGACACGATCGAGTTCTCGGCGCAATGAACGCTTCGCCAGTCAGACGCTGGCACCGAGGGAGGCAGAATGAGCTATCACCGATACGACGCGGTGATCGTCGGCGCGGGTGGCGCAGGATTGATGACCGCGATCCAGATGGCCGGGCGCGCGAATATCGCGGTGGTCAGCAAGCTCTATCCGCCTCGCTCGCATACCGGCGCGGCCCAGGGCGGGGTGGCCGCCGCGCTTGGCAATACGGAAGAGGACCACTGGGAATGGCATATGTTCGACACCGTCAAAGGTGGCGACTATCTGGTCGATCAGGATGCGGCGGCGATCCTGGCGCGAGATGCCATCGATGCGGTCTACGAGCTGGAGCATATGGGGCTCCCCTTCAACCGCACGCCCGATGGTCTGATCGATCAACGCCGTTTCGGCGGCCACTCGCGCAATTTCGGCGAGGGTCCGGTCCGGCGTGCCTGCTATGCGGCCGACCGCACCGGTCACATGATCATCCAGACTCTCTATCAGCAAGGCATCAAGCACAACGTCACTTTCCGGGACGAGGAGTTCCTGCTCGATGTGCTGTTCAGCGAAAGTGGCGAATGCTGCGGTGTGGTCACCCGGGAACTGAAGACCGGGGAATACCATGTTCTTCACGCCAAGGCGGTGATGATCGCGACCGGTGGATTTGGCCGCATTTTCAAGATCACCTCCAACGCCATGGCGGGGACCGGCGACGGGATTGCCATCCCCTATCGCCGGGGTGTGCCCGTGATGGACATGGAGTTCTACCAGTTCCATCCAACCGGACTCTACAAGCTGGGTATTCTCCTGTCCGAAGCCGCCCGCGGTGAAGGCGGCATCCTTCGCAACAACGAGGGCGAGGCGTTCGCGGCGCGCTATGCACCGACCATGAAGGACCTTGCCCCGCGCGATATGGTCTCCCGTTTCATCTACGATGAAGTCAAGGCAGGCCGGGGTATCGACGGCAAGGATTATGTTCACCTCGATCTGACCCACCTGCCGCCCGAGGTGATCGACGCCAAACTGCCCGACATCACCGACTTCGCGCGCACCTATCTCGGTGTCGAACCGAAGACCCAGCCGGTGCCGATCCAGCCGACGGCTCATTACGCGATGGGCGGCTTACCGACCGATCTCGATGGGCGCGTGCTGGCCGATGCCGACGGAAATGTCATTCCGGGTCTCTATGCGGCTGGTGAATCGGCTTGCGTCTCGGTACACGGCGCCAACCGGTTGGGAACGAACTCGCTCGTCGACCTGATCGTGTTCGGGCGACGGGGAGGACGCCATATGCTCGATTTCGTGCACGAGGCCTCGCTCCCTTCGATGCCCAAGGATCCGGAAAAACCGGCCCGCGAGCAGGTGGCGGAGATCATCGCCCGTCCGTCGGGCGAGAATGCCGCGGATATTCGCGCGCGGCTGCAGGAGGTCATGATGGATAAGGTGTCGGTCGTTCGCAGCGCGGACAGCATGAACGCGGCGCTGGCAGAGATCGAGACCCTGCGAGGCGCATACAAGAACGTCGCGGTCGGCGACAAGGGCGAAATCTTCAATACCGATATCACCGAAGCGCTCGAATGCGGCTATATGCTCGATCTGGCCGAGGCGCTGGTGGTGGGCGGACTCGCGCGCACCGAGAGCCGGGGAGCGCATTACCGGACCGACTATGAGAAACGCGATGATGCGAACTGGCTCGCACACACCGTCGTCACCCGCAAGGACGACACGCTGGAGTTGAGCAAGAAACCGGTCACCATCACCACATTCGAACCGAAAGAGCGGGTCTATTAGCGTCGCACACGCGATGCCAGCGAAAGGTAAAGCCGTGGAGGTCACGCTCCGCATCAAGCGGTACAATCCCGAAGTCGACGACAAACCGATCTTCCGCGAGTACCGTGTCGAAGCCGAAAAAACCGACCGGGTGCTCGATGCCCTGAACAAGATCAAATGGCATACCGACGGGACGCTGACCTATCGACGGTCCTGCGCCCACGGGATTTGTGGTTCGGATGCCATGCGCATCAATGGCCGCAACCGGCTGGCATGCAAAGTGCTGATGGGCGAGGTCGGGGATCGTGTCACGATCGAACCGTTGATCGGGTTTTCGGTCATCAAGGACCTGGTCGTCGATCTGGACAGCTTCTTCGCCGGATACCGGTCGATCAAGCCCTATCTCATCACCCACGATGAGGATCCGACCGAAGAGCGCCGCCAGTCTCCGGCCGAGCGGGCGCGTTTCGACGACACCACCAAGTGCATTCTTTGCGCCTCCTGCACGTCTTCGTGTCCAATTACCTGGACCAACGAGGAGTATGTCGGCCCGGCCGCGATCGTGAATGCGCACCGGTTCATTTTCGACAGCCGAGATCAGGGCGGCCGGGAACGACTGCGGATTCTCAATCAGCGATCCGGCGTCTGGCGGTGCCGCACGATCTTCAACTGCACGGATGTCTGCCCGCGGGAAATCAAGGTGACGCAGGCGATCGAAGAGGTCAAGCGCGCGCTTCTGACCGAGACCTACTGATATGGACAATCCGTTCGACTGGGACTATCTACGGACGGTTCCCGGCACCAATGAAGTGTTCGGGCCATTCTCGATTGCCTATCTCGTTCTCTTCCTGATCGGACTTGCGCTGTCCATCGTCGTCTACAACGGCTGGGCGAAGAAGCGGTTTACCGATCCCGTCACTCACCGCATGGCGCGAAAATGGGCGGGTATCGCCATCGTCATCTTCGGACTCGGGCTCTTCTTCTTTCTGATTCGGTGGTTGCAGATCAATCCGTTTGGGTTCGGGCGCAGGTACTGGCTCTGGCTCACCCTGGTTGCGCTGCTCGGTCTGGCGATCTATGCGGTCTGGGATTTTCGCACCCACTATACGGCGCTTCGCGCCCAGTACGATGAAAAGCAGCTCCGGCGGTCGTATGCCCGGGGCACCCATACCGGATCGACCGCGAGCGAACGCGGCAAGCAACTGGCGACCACACCGCAAGCACCGCGCCCCCGGCCCGTCGTCAAGAAACGCCGGAAAGCGTAGGAGGCACGAAACAGAACGCAGGGTCGCGGAATTCCGCGACCCTGCGTTCGTTTTCTCGGAAGAGACTGGCCGTGCACCCTCTGTCGATCTGCGACTCTCCGGCTTTCCGGCGCTCGTTTGCTCCGGCGGGGCTTCCCCGCGTCACCCGAGGCGTTCCGCTTAAGGCTGCTACCTTCCGGTCCTGACCTGGTTCACAGTGCCTCGCCGCGCGGGACCCGGCTTTCAACACCACGTGGCGCCGTCAGTCCCACAGAATCGGACCTCGAGAGGGAATTCGACCCCGCTAAAGCGGGTTGCGGGTACAGGGCACCGCTAGCTCCCCATCTAGCACGACCAATGGAATTCTACCATCTGCGAGCGGAGCGGATTCGCCTATTCCGGTGGCAATGGGCGATCGGCGGGCCATTCGATCGGCCGCGGTCCCGGATCGCTCATATCGGGATAGTCGCGCAAGCGCCGAATCACCCGCACAGTGAGATCGTCATCGACTTGCACCTGGCAGGAGAGACGCATCTCCGGGGTGCATTCTTCCACTCGTTCCAACCGCGCCCGTTCCGGTTCCGTCATCGGACCGGGATCACCCGATAGCACCTCGACCCGGCAAGTGGTGCATCGCGCATTGCCGCCGCAGCGATGCAGGATATCGATCCCCGCGTCTTCGATCGCCAGCACCAGCCGCCTGCCCGGCGCCGCATCGATCGCCCCGGACTCCCCTTCGACCACGACAATTGGCACCGGTTTCCTCCCTGCTCGTTGCTCGTCCATACCGTTTCCGGTAGCCTAGCAGAGCAAAACGAGCACCGCCCGTATACTTCCGAGCATATGCGTTGAGGGCAGGATTGGAGACCGACCATTATGGTGATGAAGTACGTGAACTGGGCGCTACGCCGGCAAGCGGACGATTCGGAAATCCCGACGTGTCCATCTCACAATGTCCAGATGCGGCTGCGTGGCGTCATCGGCCGCCCGACCAGATTCCGCTGGCAGACCGAAGAGGTCTATACCTACATCTACTTCTGCCCGGTGGACAAATGCAACGAGACCGTGGAGATCGTGCGCCGGAAGGCTCAGGTTCCCGGCGGAACCGATATCCCCGAACGACCGGTCTACGCCCGTCCACAGGACCGCTGATCCACCGTCCCGCCCTTCGCTCTCCACGAAATATTCCGAGCCGGCCCTGTTCCTGGACCGGCTCGTCGGCACTTCAGGATCGCCCCTACCGCTGATTTTCTCCCTGATAGATTCCCTGGTATCCAGCCGCGTCTTCCGCCACAAGCTCGATGAATACCAGCTGGGCCACCCGAGCGCCGATCTGCACCCGAAAGCCAGCCGGGTTGTACACGACCATCAGCGAGGTCGAGCGTCCCGAATACCCCGCATCCCAGACCGCCGTGTGAATCGACACCCCGCACCGTCCCAGACTGGACCGGGGGCGGCCCAGAGCCATCAGACCTTTCGGCAGCGTGACCGTTTCCGCATACGTAATGTGATAGGCCCCCGGCGACAGGGACATCCAACCATCGGCATCGGCCTGCACCGCCTCCAGCTCCGGCAGCGTGCGGTCGGCATTATCGATACCGATCGTGCCCGGTCCGGCGAATCGCCAAACCTCGTCCAGGCGCAGATCGAATCCATTTGGCTGCACCTGCATATCCAGATCGGCGAAATCCCGAAAGAGCGGTTCACCGGCTTCGAACGACGCGCGAATTTCCGATGAACCGAGCACAGCGCCCACTATTCGTTCACTCCTGTCGATTGTCTGATTTCCCGAGCGATGATACTGTAGTGGTGCCTAGTCAATGCTTGGATAGTCGAGCACTGGCTTCGTTGCTCGAAGGGGAGTTCATCGAGATGCAACTGATTCAGGTCGAACCGAGTGTTTCCAAAGCCGCCACCGGGCGGACCGCCGCCGGAGCTTTCGATGCCTATGGGCGGCAGATGACCTATTTGCGCATCTCGTTGACCGACCGGTGCAATTTGCGCTGTGTTTATTGCATGCCCGCGCAGGGGATGGTCTTTCAACCGCGCGAGGAGCTGCTGACCGATGACGAGCTGATTCGGTTGGTGGGGCTCTTTGCGCAGGTTGGTTTCGCCAAACTGCGTCTCACTGGTGGGGAACCGACGGTCCGGCCGCATGTCGAAGCGCTGATTCGCAAGATGAAGACCTTCCCGGGCATCGAAGAGATCTCGATGACCACCAATGGTCTCCTCCTTCCGCGTATGGCCGCGGGACTCAGAGACGCCGGACTCGACCGGATCAATGTCAGCATCGATACGCTCGATCCGCTCAAATTCAAATTCATGACCCGCGGTGGGCGGCTCGATCTGGTGCTGAACGGTATCGCGGAGGCCGAGCGTGTCGGTATCGGACCGATCAAGCTGAACACCGTCGTGGTGCGGGGTCAGAACGAACATGAAGTGATCGATATGGCCGCGCTCAGCATCGACAAACCGTGGGAGGTTCGCTTCCTGGAGATCATGCCCATGGAAGGCGTCGGCATGGTCTATGACGAAGGTCTGGTGCGAACCGAAGAAACCAAGGCGCTGCTCGAATCGCATTACGGTCCGTTGCGGCCCATCGATTCCAATCCGTCGGATCCCGCTCGCTTGTGGCAGCTGCCGGGCGCGCGCGGCACGATTGGATTCATCTCGCCCGTATCCCAGCCATTCTGCCAGTTCTGCAATCGTGTACGGTTGACGGCGGACGGCAAGTTGCGTCTCTGTCTCTTGCGAAACGATGAGATCGATTTCCGGGATGCCATGCGCAATGGCGCGTCCGATGAACAGATGCTCCAGAATCTGCGCGCCGGAATCTGGCGCAAACCCTGGGGCCATGGCCTGGCAGAGGGAGATCGCAACATTGGGCGGGGAATGTCGCAAATCGGCGGATAGTCCGGCAAACCAGTCACACCGGCTGCTCATTCGCTACGATCTGCCACCCGGTCTTCTCGACTCGCTCGAAGCCGAGTTTCCGAGGATTCGCATCGAACAGGCGCCCGACGCCTTTCGACATCCGACGCCGCTGGGCGATGCAGACGCTGTCGTAACCTGGGATCTTTCGCCGGACGAAATCGAGGCCGCCCCCAACTTGCGTTGGGTTCAATGGATCGGCGCTGGTGTCGATCACGCGCCATTGGAGGCGCTGAAGGCGCGGGGAATTCTCCTCACCAACAACCGCGGCGTCCACGCGAACAACATCGCCGAGCACATCATTGGCATGATGATCGTGCTGGCGCGCAATTTCGCGCGGCTGGTCCATGCTCAGGACGAGCAGCAATGGATGCTGCACGAGAGCGAGTTCACCGTCCGGGAGCTCGGTGGCGCTCGCCTGCTGATTCTGGGCGCGGGGCATATCGGTTCCGCGCTGGCTCGCAAGGCACTGGGACTGGATATGCAGGTGGAGGTCATCGGGCGCGGCCATCGCGCATCGTTTCTCGAAGGCACGACCTACCGCACGATCGCTGCCCTGGACGACGCGCTCGCTTCGGCCGATCATGTTGCCATCTGCGTTCCGCTCACGGACGAAACGAACGGTCTCTTCGATGCTGCCCGGATCGCCCGCATAAAACCGGGCGCCGTTCTCTACAACGTCGGGCGCGGACCGATCATTCAGACGGATGCCTTGGTCGAGGCACTCGAACGCGGCCATCTGGGCGGAGCCGGCCTCGACGTTTCCGATCCCGAGCCGCTGCCGGCCGGACATCCCCTCTGGACCGCCCCGAATGTTTTCATCACGGGCCACACCGCTGGCCGCACCCCACACTACTGGGAACGCGGCGGCGATATCCTGCGGGAGAATATCCGGCGGTATCTGGCCGGGGAACCTCTGGAGAATCTGGTCGATTACGAGCTGGGTTATTGAAGCAATGCGTCGAGCTCGCTCGGTCCGAACAGTCGCGATCCCGGTGCGAATGACAGGGGCACGATAGACGACCGCATCGATTCGTCCTCGAAAAAGTCCACCAGCGACGCGCGCAGATCGTCGAGCGCGTCGATCCGCATCAACGCCAGCGTCGAGCCGCCCTCCCCGCCGCCCATCATGCGGGCGCCGGTGACGCCGGGTATGGCTCGCATCGCTTCGACCAGGGCTTCCACCCGCGGATGACTGATCGCGTAATCACCAGCGGACGATCGACCCGAGGCGTTCATCAAGACGCCGAAACGTTCCCAGTCGCGTTCCGCCATCGCGGCTTCACCCTGCGCGACTCGATCGATTTCGGTCACGATATGACGAACCCGCGCTCGCAGAATATCGGAGAGCACCGGTGGTTCCGCGGTTTCGATCGCGGTCAGGTCATCTTCGTTCAGCATGGCGAGCTGCCCGATTTCGCGGCCCCAAGCCGCTTCCAGCAGCTGGACCGCGCGAGCGCATTCCTCCACCCGTTTCGGATAGGACGAGGTTCCCAGGGTGCGTTCCACCCGTGAATCGACGACGACGAAGCAGTAGCCGTCCAGGTCCGGCGCAACCGAGACGGTCTGGTCCGGGCCGGCATACCGTATGACATTGCCAAAGACCGAAGCGGACTGATCCATGGTTCCACAGGGAACTCCGGTCCAGTTCTCCGCGAATTGCGCGTCGTAGACGAGTTCGGCGCCGGTTGGCGGCTCCTGATTGAGCACCAACGTAAGCGCCACGGTCAATGCGGCAGAAGAGCTCATACCCGACCCAATCGGAATCGATGTCGCGACCGCCGTTCGGCCCTGCCGGAGGGGGCGGTGCTTGTTCCGGGATCGCACGAGGGCTCCCAGCGCGAAATCATGCGGTCTCGGACGACCGGGGGCGGAACGAAGACGGTCGATCAGGTCGGGTGCGATCGGCATGGGAGGCAGATCGGGAACGTCCGCAAAGAGAAGCTCGAGCGCATCGCCATCGTCGCCGAGCACAACCGTCGCCCGGTCGACCGCGGCAGCCAGCACCGGTCCACCGTTGTAGTCGACATGGTTGCCGAGAATCTCGATCCGTCCGGGCGCTACCGCGGCATGGGCCGGCCACCAATCGTCTCCCCACGCGGCGCGGGCATGCGCCAGCGCCCGTGCGGCGGTCTGCCGGATATCGACCTCACTGGATGACATCATCGTCGTCCGGACCTTTCCCAGTCAGCGGCGCATCGGCACTGTCTTGTACGCCTCGGCCAGCGCGAATTCCTGCCCGGCCGCTATTTCGGCATTTCGTTCCCGAACCCGCTTTTCCATCTCGACACCATCGCCCACCTGGGACGAATGGTTCTTGAGGGATGCGATCTTGTCGTCGAACGTCTCGGTGATATCGACGACCAGGTCGGGCTGCTCGGCATTGAAAAACCAGATCTCGGCGGTTTTGTGGGGTTCCAGACCGTCCTGCAAGTGCTCTGGAAAATAGAGCGGATCGCGGGCCGTGGGATAGACCGCATCGAGCGCCGCGAATCCGCAGGCGCGATGATCGGGATGGAGCGCATAGGGCCGGAAGGGATCGTGCGTGACGATCACATCGGGTTTGAAGGTGCGGATTTGCCGGACGATCTTTTCGCGCAGCGCGAGATCGGGAACGAGCTCGCCATCGGTACACCGCAAATAGACGACCTCAGATACCCCGAGCGCGCCGGCGGCATTCTGTTCCTCGATCTCTCGTCCGGACGCGAGCTGCTGGCCGCGAACCGACTGATCCGGTGTTCCCTTATC
This sequence comes from Thermomicrobia bacterium, assembly GCA_044464585.1. GTDB lineage: Bacteria > Chloroflexota > Chloroflexia > Thermomicrobiales > UBA6265 > JAMLHN01. The sequence continues at coordinate 31,745 of JBIQLF010000013.1, read as the reverse complement.
GCCAGATGTCACCTGAACGATGATGACCTTCTTGCCCGCCCTGGTCAGACGCGCGATCGTGCCGGCAGAGGAGAACTCCGCGTCATCCGGGTGCGCCACCACCCACATATAGGTGTCCCATTCATCCCATTTCGTTGGTGCATTCATGGTTTCGCAATCCGTTCCTGCTCGTGTCCGGCCAGCTCGCTCATTGCGCGAACGCGCTCGGTTACGCTGGCGCGTTCGAATTCGGTCTGCTCGCCGGTCGAAAGATTCTTCACCGCCACCACACCCCGCTCTTGCTCGTCCGGACCACAAATCGCGGCCAGGCCGATACCGCGCCGTCCGGCGTATTTCAATTGCTCGCCCAGACTTTTCCCTTCCAGCAGGGAAAGATCGGTTTTGATCCCGGCGCCCCGCAAGAGATGGGTCAGTTCCGCGGCCGGGGCCAGATGACGATCGACGACCGGCACGAAGACCTGCGCAACCGCGGTCGGAATCGGCATGGTTCCATGTTCCCGGACGACCTCGATGATCCGCTCGAGTCCCAGAGAAACGCCGGTCGCCGAAATCGGGCGACTGCCGAAGGTACCGATCAATCCCTCGTAGCGTCCACCGCCCGCAACCGAACCGACCTTCGGTTCGGTCACCTTGGCCTCGAATACGGGACCCGTGTAGTAGTCCAGACCGCGTGCCAGCGTCAGATCGAGCCGCGCTTTGTCGGCGGGAACTCCCATACGCGGTAGCAATTCGAAGAGCTCGGTCATTTCCGCAAGCGCGCCCTGGGCATTCGCATCGGTCTGGAGTACGCGGCTCAATTCGGCGAGGATGTCCGCGCTGTCGCCGGTGATCGAAATCGAATCGAGGACCGCATCGGCGCTTGGCGATTCGATTCCCCCTTCGAGCATTTCTGCCTTGACCCCGCCTGCGCCGATCTTGTCGAGCTTATCCACCGACCGGTAGACCGTGGCTGCCTGCGACTCCGGTACTCCAGCCGCGACCGCGATGCGTTCCAGCAATCGCCGGTGACTGATATGCACGGTGGACTTTTCGAGGCCGATCGCGGCCAGCGCATCGACGAGGACCGAAATGATCTCCGCATCGGCGGTCATCGATCCGACGCCGGCGATATCCGCATCGCATTGCCAGAATTCTCGGAAGCGACCCCGCTGTGGCCGGTCCGCGCGCCAAACCGGGGCGACGTGATAGCGCTTGAAGGGAAAGACGATCTCCGACTGGTGCATGGCCACCACACGCGCCAGCGGCACCGTCAGATCGTACCGAAGGCCGACGCTGCGCCCGCCATGATCCTCGAAGGCATACATGAGCTTTTCGTTCTCACCCGCCTTGCCGGTCAGCACCTCGAGATATTCGATCGCCGGTGTGTCGAGCGGATCGAATCCATGCAACTCGAACACGTCCTTGAATGTGCCGATGATCGCTTGCCGCAAGATCATCTGCTCGGGCAGATAGTCGCGGAATCCCTTCAGGATCGATGGCTTTCGGGTAGTCTGATTCGCGCTGCTCACTCAGTCCTTACTTTCGAATCTCGAACACGACATGGGCAATCTCGGGAAGAATCAGTCGTTCCATCGCGAGGCGGATGGCATTCCGCGAGCCCGGAACCGAAAAGACGGCGGTTGAGCCGATCGCGCCCGCGGTCGCTCGCGACAACATGGCCGCCGATCCGATCTCCTCCCAGCTCAGCATGCGGAACAACTCACCGAAGCCGGGAATCTGGCGATCGAGAATCGAGTGAATCGATTCATAGGTCACATCCCGGCGGGAGATGCCCGTTCCGCCTGTGGTGATGACCACATCGACCAGCGGATCGCGTACCAGGTTCAGCACCGCGTTGACGATCCGCTCCCGATCGTCGGTCACGATCATTCGGCCAGCCACGGTATGGCCAGCCGCACGCAGCAGCTCGGCGATCAGCGCGCCGCCCGTATCGTCTTCGAACGTCCGCGTATCGCTGATCGTGACGATGCTGAAGGAAAGCGATTCGGGCGCGGCGTCTCTATGGTCTCGAACAGACTCGCTCAGTGCCATTGCGTCATGATACGGGAGAATGGCGGCGTGTCATCCAAACTGCGCGGCGTTGGAGATATGGCGAAAGCGGATGACGCTTCCAGCCCGGTCCAGGGTGATCGCCACGAGATCGATACGCCAGATCGGATCGTCGAACTCGGGATGCACGGCCAGATACCATTCCGCGGCGACCGCCAGCTTCCGCGCCTTGGATGCGGTCAACGCCTCCTCGGCCGCTCCGCGCGCGCTACCCGTCCGGGCCTTCACCTCGACGAACACGAGCTCGTCGCCATCCATCATCACGGCATCCAGCTCACCGGCTGAACAGCGCCAGTTGGTTTCGATCAGGCGGAAGCCCCGCTGCTTCAACCGCACGACGGCCAATGCCTCGGCCCGGGCGCCGAGCGCGATATGCGCCGGTGGCATCAACCGTTCGCCCGACATTCTCGCACCGGTTTGAACGAATACCGATGACACGCGGCCGGACCGTGGAGTGCCAGCGCCCGCAGATGCTCGGGCGTCCCATATCCGACATGCCGGTCGAACCCGTACCGGTCATCGGTCTCGTGCAATGCGCACATCAATCGGTCCCGGGTCACCTTGGCGACGATCGACGCCGCGGCAATCGATAGACATTTCGCGTCGCCATCGATCAATCCCACCTGCGGGACGTCAAGATCGGTCACGAAGGCATCGAGCAACAGCACCGTCGGTTCGTGCCCCAAGCCGAACACCGCGCGTTCCATCGCCATTCTGTTTGCCGCTGTCATACCGAAGGCGTCGATCTCCTGGCATTCCACCCGGGCAATGCCGATCGCCAGGGATGATGCTTCGATCACAGCCAACGCCGATTCCCGCGCTTGCCGGGTCATCGTTTTCGAATCGTGCACCGAGGCGATGATTTTCTCGCGACACGATCGCTTGGCGATTGCCTCTGGATCGAACACAACCGCCGCCGCCACGAGCGGACCGGCGAGTGCCCCGCGGCCGACCTCGTCGACCCCAGCAACAAGACGATATCCGGCATTCCAGAAATCACGTTCCCAGCGAAACTGGCTGACCGGCATGAGCGCGATACCTTCGAGACAACAAAAACGGGCGCGGATGCATCCACGCCCGCGATTCTACGCTGTTGGGACGGAATTATGACTTCGCCTCGTCGCTTTCGCCAACGGTCTCGCCGGCAGCTTCGGCATCCTCGACGGCAAGCACCGCTGGATCGACCAGCACCGCACTCTCTTCGGACATCACGCCCTCTTGGGCGGCGGTCTCGATCAGGTCGGTATCACCGATCAATGCATTCTCGGCAACCACTGGCTCCACGGGAGCGGCCGGGGGCACGATCACCCGGTTCGGCCGGCGGCGCTCCTTGATACGAGCGGCTTTGCCGGTCAGATCGCGCAGGTAGTACAGCTTCGCGCGGCGGACGAGTCCATTGCGCACGACCTCGATCTTGTCGATGCGTGGGGAATGGACCAGAAACGTTCGTTCGACCCCGATACCGTGGGATGCGATTCGGCGGACGGTGAAATTCTCGTTGACGCCCCCGGACCGGCGACGAATGACCACGCCTTCGAATACCTGGATGCGCTCGCGGTTACCTTCCACGACCTTCGCGTGGACGCGGACCGTATCGCCAGCACCGAATTGCGGAACGAAGGATTTGAGCTGCTCTTGCTCGAGCGCCTGAATCAGCTGCGCCGTCATCTGCTTACTTCCTGACTGTATCGACCCGGACCGGGCGGGGACGACCCCTATCGAACCGCCGAACTGGCGGAAACAAGACACAAAAAGAACGACCCGGAACGGTCGTAGCCGGTCGAGTGTACCATGAGATTCGTCGAGCGAGCGAATGGTCAACCGGCCGCGATGAGCCCTGTTTCCTCTCCCCGGTCCCGATCGAGCACCTGCAACACTTCAGCGGCAACCTCATAACGACCGAACGAGGGCATCAGATAGACGCCCTGCGCCATCGGCACCAATTCCAACAGCAGCTCTTGCGCCATTCGCACGCCTTCCTTGCGTCCATCCGGACCGGCCGCGTGCATGCGTTCGAGCGCCGATTTCGACAAGGTGATGCCGGGGACCTCATTGTGCAGAAAATCGGCGTGTCTGGCGCTTTGCAGCGGCAGAATACCGATCATCAACGGCACCGGTATCGGACCGCCGAAATGTTCCAGGAATGTGGTCCAGACTTCCGGATCGAAAATCGGTTGGGTCATCACGAAGTGCGCACCGGCCGCCAGCTTGGCGTGCAGTCGTTCGGCTTCGAGGGGAAGATCGTCGCGCGTCGGGTCGATCGCACAGCCGATTCGGAAATCGGCCCGGCTCCCGATCGGTGCTCCGACGACATCCACCCCCTCGTTCATCTTCGTCAGCAACTCGATCAAACCGATCGAATCGGTGTCGTAGACACCGGTGGTCCCCGGGTAGCCGCCCAGCGTCGGCGGATCGCCCGTCAACGCCAGGATCGTCCGCACCCCGGCGGCGTGCGCTCCCAGCAATTCCGATTGGATTCCCATGAGGGATCGATCGCGCGTGGTGAAGTGCACGATGGTTTCGACATCGACGCGGTGTTGCATCAACATGCAGAGCGTCAATGCGCTCATCCGCACCCGCGCCATGGGCGAATCGGCGACATTGATCGCATCGACCCCCGCTCGCTTCAGCAGCTCCGCCCCGGCCAGGGCCTTTTCCGGGTTCAGGCCCTTCGGCGGATCGATCTCGACCGCTACCAGGAACTTCTTGCCGAGCTGCGTACGGAATCCATCGGGTTGATGTTCTCCGCCGCTCGGACCTGCTTGCTCGAACTCGCGAACGACCAATTCGGGTCCTCGCGCCGGGCGCGGTTCTGCTTCGCCGGTGGTTCGCTCCCGAACCGCGCGGCTCATTGCCTCGATATGCGCCGGGGTGGTGCCACAACACCCCCCGATGACCGTGACGCCCGCATCGGCTGCCTGGACAGCGAAGGCGGCGAAATAGTCAGGCGAGCTCGGATAGATGACCCGGCCGCCCTGCTGGGTCGGCCATCCCGCATTGGGAATGCACGCGAGCGGCCGAGCGGCGCCGTGACGAGCGAGCTCGCGGGTATAGGTGTCGACAACGCGTAACAACCGCTGCGGTCCCACCGAGCAATTGGCGCCGATCACATCGACCTGCTGTTCGAGCAACATTTCCACGGCAGCCGCGGCTTCGTTACCGGCGACCGTTCGTCCATCCTCGGCAAATGTCAACATCGCGACGATCGGCAGATCGCTGCATTCCCGCGCCGCCGCGATCGCCTCGCGCATTTCGCTCAAGTCCGGGATGGTCTCGATCGTCAGCAGGTCCACCCCACCTTCGAGCAATGCCTCGATCTGCTCACGGAATGCCGCGCGGACCTTCTGGGCGCTGGCGTGACCGATGGGAGGCAGGCGCTGCAGGGTCGGACCGACCGACCCGGCGATGAACACTTCGCGGCCGGAAATCTCCCGTTGCTCCCGCGCGATCCTGGCGGCCAGTCGATTCACCTGGCGGACCTTGTCGCCCATCCCGAGCTGCTCGAGTTTGAACCTGTTTGCACCGTAGGAATTCGTTTCGATGATCTCCGCGCCAGCAGCGATATACGCGCGATGGATCGAGGCCACGAGCTCCGGATTCGAGAGATTCAGCACGTCGAATGCGGAATCGATCGGCACCCCGCTCGAATAGAGCATGGTTCCCATGGCGCCATCGCCGATGATCGGACCTTGCCGGAGACGATCCAGAAATGGGTTGGTCATAAGAAAATCACGCCATTCGATTGAGGAATTTGATCGGACGAACCTGCGCAATCGGCATTCGATCTAGAATACAGCCTCGGACAAGGCAATCCGCGTCGAAGGAGTCGAAACCCGTGAATGGTGTTACCGTCGGACTGTGCACCGACCAGAATCTTTCATGGGACGAACACCGCGATCGATGGAAATACTTCGAATCGCTGGGATTCGCCTCGCTTTGGGATTGCGATCATTACCAGCAGCCCAGCCGCCCGGACGGACCCTATTTCGAAGGATGGACGCTGCTGGCGGCGCTGGCCGCCGAGACCTCCACGGCCCGGTTGGGTGTGCTCGTCACCTCGAATACCTTTCGGCATCCCGCGCTCGTGGCCAAAATGGCGACCACCGTGGATCACATCTCGGGCGGCCGTGTCGAAGTCGGGCTCGGGGCCGGCTGGTATGAACCCGAACATGCCGCGTTCGGCATTCCATTTCCGGAACCGCCCGAACTGGTGGCGCGCTTCCGGGAAAGCGTCGAGATCATCGATGCCTTGCTGCGCGAGGAAACCGCATCGTTCGAGGGCCGGTATTACCAACTGAATGCCGCGCCATCCCGGCCGCGCCCGGTCCAGCGTCCCCGCCCTCCCTTGACTTTGGGCGCGCACGGTCGCCAGATGCTGCGCATCGTGGCCGAATATGCCGACCGCTGGAATTCCCATGGAACGCCGGCCCAGATTGCGCAACGGAATGCAATCCTGGACGAGCATTGCGAGCGCATCGGCCGCGATCCCAATTCGATCATTCGCTCACTCTATGTCTGGGCGGCGCTGGCGCCCGCCGATCCCTGGAGTTCCGTGAATGCATTCGAGGAGATGGTCGGGGTCTTCTCAGAAGCCGGAATTCGCGAATTCATCGTCGATTCACCGACACCGGACCAGTTTCCGGTCCTGGAACAGGTAGCGGCCCGGTTCGCCCATGCAGATTGACCGGTTATCCTTAGAGGCCGAAATCGGTCGAGCGGCGCTGGGGTGAAGCCGATCGACCCATCCAGTCGACATTCATGGTGGCGGGTATGATGGCCAGATTGCCGTTCCGAGCCTGGTCGATATCAGGAACCCCAACGAACCTGCGAACCAGATCGAGCGAGCAATGACCGTTACTTCAACCGAACGATTCGCGGACCCCACGATCGGTCTCGATGGCCGGCGAACCCAGCAGGGTCCTGTCATGGCCATCGGGGGCGCCGAGGACAAATTCCGCGATCGCATCATTCTTTCCCGATTCGCGGAATTGTCCGGGGGCTCCGATGCGCGCATCGCGGTCATCCCGACCGCATCATCGATCGAATCGGCCGGCGAGCGCTACAAAGCCATCTTCCTGAGCATGGGAGTGGAAAACGTCGATATCGCGGTGGTGGGTGACCGCCCCGACGCGAATTCGGAGCTCGTCAGCCGCATGATTCGCCAGGCGACCGGGATCTTCATGACCGGTGGAAACCAGATGCGTCTCGCGGCCATTCTCGGCGGAACGAAGGCGATGAATTCGATCGTCGAGCGCAATCGTCAGTCCGCCGTGGTCGCGGGCACCAGCGCTGGCGCTTCGATCCTTTCCTCCCACATGGTCGCCTACGGTTCGAGTGGCAACAGCCCCAAGATGCGCATGGCCCAGATGGTCGCCGGCTTCGGGTTGGCGCCGGGCGCCATCATCGACCAACACTTCCGGCAACGGGACCGGCTCGGTCGATTGATGATGATGGTGGCCTCGAATCCGAGTTTGCTGGGCGTGGGCATCGACGAGGATACGGCCGCGATCTTCACGAGCGACGGTTGCCTGGAAGTGCTCGGGCGTCACTCGGTGACCATCATCGACGGCGCCGAGGCGTATACCGACGTCTATCGCGTCAAGGGGCATGGCGGAATTACCCTGAGCGGCGCGAAAATACATGTGCTCACGAGCGGACACACATTCGATACCGTGTCCCGAACATTGGTCGGCACCCCGGCGGTGGCATCGCTGGATGGTTCCGTCCGGAGCGACCGGCAACCGACCTAGATCAGACAGCAGGAGTGACGGGATGATCGAGTTTCGTGACCACACGGTGTACCGTGGCCCGAACATCTGGGCGCGCATGCCGTCGCTTCGCTTCACCGTCGATATCGGCGAGCTGGAAGAACGTCCGACCAACAAGATCCCTGGTTTCTACGAGCGCCTCACCGAGTTGGTTCCCTCGCTCTACGACCATCGTTGTTCGGTCGGCAAACCAGGGGGCTTCCTGCAGCGGATGCGCGAGGGGACCTGGATGGGGCATGTTCTGGAGCATCTCGCGCTGGAGCTACAGAACCTGGCCGGCGGCGAAGTGGTGCGCGGCAAGACCCGGTCCACCAGGGAAAAGGGCGTCTACAACGTCGTCTTCGAATATGGCCAGGAAGATGTCGGTATTGCCGCCGCGGAACTCGCGCGCCGCTTGCTGAATCACCTGATCTACGATACCGAGCCCGATTTCGATTTCCAGGCGGAGCTGGAGCGGACCGTGATCCGCACCGCGGAGCGACTGGCCTACGGTCCGTCGACGGGCGCTATCGTCTCCGAGGCCGAGCGGCGCAATATCCCGGTCATTCGTCTCGATCCGCGACGGTCGCTGGTGCAGCTGGGTCATGGTGTCTACCAGAAGCGGATTTGGGCGACCGTCACCTCGGAAACGTCCAATATCGCGGTCGATACCGCCAGCAACAAGGAACTGACCAACAAGCTGCTGCATGAGGTCGGCATTCCGGTGCCGCGCGGTATGACCGTTCGCAATGTCGACGATGCAGTGCGCGAAGCACGGCGCATTCGGTATCCGGTCGTCATCAAACCGCTGGATGGCAATCACGGGCGCGGGGTCTGCATCAATCTCAAGGACGACGACGAAGTACGCGAATTCTTCTCGACGGCCATGGACGAATCGCGCGCCGGGATCGTGGTGGTCGAACGTTTCATCACGGGCAAGGACTATCGCATTCTGGTGGTCGACAACCACGTCGTCGCGGTCGCCGAGCGCGTGCCCGCGCATGTCGTGGGTGACGGTAGGCATACGATCGAAGAGCTCATCGAAATCACCAATACCGACCCGCGCCGCGGGGTCGGCCACGAGAAGATTCTCACCAGAATCTCCATCGATGAACAAACGATGGAGACGCTCGAACGCAATGGGATGACCATCTCCGACATTCCGGAAAAAGGCGTCGTGGTGCCATTGAAACGCACCGGCAATATGAGCACCGGCGGCACCTCGATCGACCGCACCGACGATATCCATCCCGACAATGAGGAAATCGCCCGGCAGGCGGCAATGGTCGTCGGACTCGATATTGCCGGAATCGACTTCATCGTTCCGGATATCTCCAAATCGATCCGTCAGTCGGGCGGCGCGATCGTCGAGGTCAATGCCGGTCCCGGATTCCGCATGCACACGAACCCGACCGAGGGCCACCCGCGCCATGTGGGACGCGCGGTGGTCGATATGCTCTTTCCGCCAGGTTCGAAATCGCGGGTTCCCATCGTGGCGGTCACCGGCACCAACGGCAAAACCACCACGGTTCGCATGATCGCGCACATCATGAAAACCGCCGGTCGCCGGGTTGGCATGACGACCACGGATGGTATCTACATCGACGGCACGCAGATCATGTCCGGCGATATGAGCGGTCCGACCAGCGCCAAGATGGTGCTCAAGAACCCGACCATCAATTATGCCGTGCTGGAAACCGCACGAGGCGGCATCCTGCGTTCCGGTCTCGGATTCGACCGTTGCGATATTGCCGTGGTGACCAATGTCACCAGCGACCATCTCGGTTTGGCGGGCGTCGATACCCTGGCCGATCTCGCTCGTGTGAAGGCGGTCGTGCCGCAATCGGTTTTTCGTGATGGCAAATCGGTGCTGAATGCGGATAATGAGTGGACCGCCGAAATGGCCCGCACCGCGCGCGGCGAGATCCTCTATTTCTCGATGCAGGAAGACAATCCCATCATTCGGGATCATCTGCGCAACAAGGGCCGCGCGGTGATTCTCCGGCGGGTGGCGGCCGGGGAAATGATCACCATCATCGAGAACCGGCGGGAAACCAGTCTGCTGCTTGCCAGCCAGATACCCGCCACCTTCGATGGCCGCTTGCGCGTGAACATCGCCAATGCCCTCGCCGCGGTTACGGCGGCATTGGCCGACGACGTGCAACTCGAATACATCCGCCAGGCGATGCGGACATTCACGTCGAGCTTCTACCAGACCCCGGGGCGCTTCAATCTCCTGGAATTCCAGGGACGGCGGGTCGTGATGGACTATTGCCACAACATTGCCGGACTCGAATCGATGGCCGACTTCGTCAAACGGATGGACCCGGCCCGGGCGATCGCGGTTATCTCCATGCCGGGAGATCGCCTGGACGAGGATATCGCCGCGTTCGGTCAGCTTTCGGGCCGCACCTTCGATGAGCTGGTGATACGCGAGGACGGCAACACGCGCGGCCGGCCGGCTGGTGAAATCGCCACCCGGCTCAAATCAGCGGCGATGGACGCCGGACTGGCCGAATCGGCGATCACGATCATGCTGGAGGAAATCGACGCGGTGAAAGCGGCAGTCGAGCGCTCGAACCGGGACGATCTCGTCATCCTGATGATCGACAAACCCGCCCAAACCTGGGAACAGCTCAATACGCTCACCGGGGCGTTCACCTGGGGATAGCGTCGTCCGAGTCGCGGGTGGTGAACCTGGAGAACGAACTCTCCACGCGGCCGATGAGCGTCTCGGAGCTCACGATCCGCGGCTTCGAAGAAGCTCGGTGATCTCCTGCACGTATTCGTGCGCCATCACCGCGATCACATCTCCCGATCTGGCCAGTTCCAATGCGCGAACCACTGCCGTCAGCTCGTTTTCCGATATCTCGTATGGGACTTCGCGGCCGGCATGGATTCCGCGCACATACAATCCCATGAGCTCGTCCGGGGTGCGGCCACGCAGATAGCGCGTCGTGTTCTTGGCGATGACGAAGTCGGACCCGAATGTTGCCAGGCGACCGATTTCCGCCAGCGAGGCATCATTGCGATCTCCCGCCGTCCCGATCACGGCAATGACGCGACCCGGCGCGGCGCAGACCGACCGCGCGAATTCGAGGAGCGCTTCCAGTCCCGCTTCGTTGTGCGCGAAATCGACGATCACCCGGGCGCCATCGCGCTCGAAGACATTCAGGCGGCCCGGGTTCATCTCCGGGGTATTCCGAAATGAGGCCAATCCCTCGCGAACCTGCACGAGGTTGGCGCCAGCAGCCAGCGCCGCCGCCGCCGCAAAGAGCGCATTCTCGACCATGAAGGCCGCTGTGCCGCCCGAGGTGATCGGGATTTCATCCAGCGGCAGCACAACCGTGGGAATCCCGGTTTCGATGAGCGTCATCCGGCCGTCGATGACCGTCATGACCAGTCCTCCGGCCGCCCCGTGCGCGGCCAATTCCGGGGTCTCCGGATCGCGGGCAACCAGGAATTTCTCAGCGAGGATCGAACGAGTGGCGGCCATGACGAGCGGATCGGCGGCATTCAGCACCGCATATCCCTCCGGGCGCGTAATTCGTGTGATGACGCCCTTGGCCCATGCCAATCCTTCGACTGTCCGCACCCCCTGCAAATCGAGATGGTCGGGACTGATGTTGGTGAAAACACTGACATCGACCGACTGGCAGACGACCCCACGCAACAGAATGCCGCCGCGTGCCGTTTCGGTAATGGCCACTTCGACCGATGGATCGGTCAGCACCCGCTCGGCCCCGCGCGGACCGGAATAATCGCCGGACAGCACTTCTTCGCCGTTGATATAGACACCTGATGATGACGACCATCCCACGCTCTGCCCGGCGTCGCGGAAGATATGCGCCAGCAATCGAGTCGTGGTCGTTTTGCCGTTGGTGCCGGTCACCGCGATCGTGATGGCCGAACGCTGGTCGTCATGAATCATCGCCGGTCGATCGCTCTCTTCGGCATTCGAGCTGCGGATGGCGGCGATCTCATCGGCCAGTACGAGCAGATCGATCTCGCCCCCCGCGATCGACTCGCGCGCAGCGCGGGCAAGGGCGCGCGCCACCCGCCGGTTCGACCATGGAAACACGATCGAGTAATTGCCATCGGTCTCCATTGGGACGATCGTCACGGGGCAATCGGGCAGCGCAGCGATGCTCAGGGCGCTACGCAGCAGGTCGGCCAGCTCCGATACCGCTGCTGGCGCGTCGTTCGTGGGGGAATAGAGCTGCTCCGCCGGAAGACCGCGCTGGCAATGGACGTCGGTGTGGACTTCGATTTTGATTGCTGGTTCCAGCAAGAAGAGATTGGGACCTTCGAGCTCCCGAATTTCGACGAGCTCCATCTTCCTATCTCCTCTCGCATCGAGCGACCGTCTAGCTGCCGATGAGCACCACAATCGTATTGAAAACCGCGTGCGTAAGGATAGCGGCTGTCGTGTTGATGCGGTTGCGCAGAAGCCCAAGAATCACGCCCATGCAGAAGACACCAGCCATGACGAACGAGATGCCATATTGGCTATGGAGCAATGCAAACAGCAATGAGGTGACCCAGATTCCATAGCGCGGCTGGATGGCTCCGCGCAACAGCGTTTCCTCGCTCGCGCCGGCGCCCAAACCAAAGAACACCGCGCCGGCCAGGTTGTCGACATTCTTGGTGATGTCTTCGGTCGTTTGCTGGATCTGGTTGTTGAAATCCGGCTGCAGCCATGCCGTCAAGGCGCCACCGATGCCCATCACCAACAATCCCCCGACAACGGCCAGCAGGGCAATCCCGGCCTGTCTGGGTGAGATCCGCGTCAATCCCAATCGCTCGACGGCCTGTCGCGGGGTACGCCATTGCCCCACTCCGACCAGCACGAATGCCAGCACGATCATGAAGATGAACTGACTCAGAAGAAATGCGATCGAGATATCGCCGGTCTCTTCGGGTTCTGGTTTCAGCGCATATTCGAAGATGAAGAACCCAATGAACGCCAGAACGATCGACAACCCGACCATATCGGCCGGCGATTTCGAGTCCATGGGAGTGACCCGGGCGAAATCTCGACGGAATTGCGGAAAGATCGGGAGCAGCAGTCCAGCACCCAGACCGAGCCAGGCAAGACCAGACGCTTCCCCGCGCGTCAACCGGGCCAATCCGAGCAGGGTCAGCAGGACGCCCGGAATACCGAGAATCAGATAGAGACCGACGAGTGCCGAACGATCGCTGGCGGCTCGCCGCACCCAGAACGCGATGCCATAGATGACCAGGATGAAAAGAACGAGGGTGATCGCGACGTACAGCGTTTCGAGCGAGAAAAACGAAAGTGGCGACATACCGGCTCTGCGAACGACCGGCAGTTCCCTGGGCCCGGTCCGACCCCAGCATCGGAGTATACGTTCCCAACCAGTCAGGCTGAATTACACTGCTGGCGAAAGAGGGGTGCGCGACCGTCGTGAACGAACGAGCTCAGGGGAAGAGTGCCGGACAGCGATCATCGCCAAGGCGGGCGGGGCTGGGACGCGGGTTGGAAGCCCTCATCCCCAGCCTGCAGGCCGATGCCCCGGCTTCGGCGGCGACTTCGATTTCGACGATCCCGGTGGACCGGATTGCTCCCAACCCACGCCAACCGCGTTCCACCATCGACGAAGAAGAACTGACCGTCCTTGCCGATTCGATCCGGATCCATGGCGTCATTCAACCGGTCGTCGTCCGCCCAGGCGATGCGCCGGATTCCTACACCCTCATCGCTGGCGAACGCCGCTGGCGGGCATCGCAACGCGCCGGGTTGGAACGCATTCCCGCGGTGGTCATGGACGTTTCTCTCCAGGCTCAGCTGGAATTGGCGTTGGTGGAGAATGTCATCCGTTCCGACCTTTCCGCGCTCGAAGAGGCGATCGCGTATCGGCAGCTGATCGACGAATTCGGGCTCACCCAGGCCGATGTGGCCGAACGGGTGGGGCGCTCCCGCGTTTCGGTGACGAATACTCTGCGTCTCCTGTTATTGCCGGACCGGGTCAAGGACGCGCTCGATGCCGGGGATATCACGGAAGGGCATGCGCGCGCGCTGCTGGGATTGCCATCGTCGGTCGAGCAGATCGCGATGCTGGAGACCGTGATCCGGCGAGGTCTCTCGGTGCGCGAAACCGAGGCAGCGGTGCGCTCGTGGGTCGAACGGCATGCCGGGCAGCCGGAACGGATTCCGACCGGGAATGTCAGGAACGAATTCGCCGAACCGGAACAGCGATTGCGCCGGGCGCTTTCGACGAATGTGGCGATCAATCGCTCGACAAAGGGAACCGGTTCGATCCGGATCGATTTCTCGTCGGACGATCAACTCGCCGAGATTCTCGACCGGATCGCCGGCGAATCGCTTTACTAGCATCCATCCTCACGGTCCGTGCCAAACGCTGTACGGCGCGGCGCGCGTTCGACTGGAGTGGCTTCGCAACGACCGGACGGCCGACGTGACGCTCCGTGACCTCGGAGGACTCGCTGCGGCGAGGAGATCCTTCGACTGCGCTCAGGACGACGGTCGACTGCGCTCAGAGTGACGGGGCCGGGGAACGCGCACGTCTGGTACGAACCGCGCGAGCGGGCTACCCTCGAACCACATAGACAACGACCGGCGGGCCAATTTCTGCTTCCGGGTCGCGTTCCGTCATCGCAATCGCTTCCCATCCCTGCTCCGCCAGCGTCGTCCCGATGGTTTCCTGGGTCAGTTGATCGACCGTCCAGAATGGATCGGGAACTCCGTCGTGCACCAAGAGCGCATCGATTCGCTCATTCCGCACGGTCTCGATCGCCCGTCGCGTGTCGAGCGTGATCTCGATCCGAAAACCGTCTGCCTCGGTATGGAGGGTGCCGGTTACATGGGCAAAACGCATCATCACCAGCGACCGCTATACTCTTTCGGCTCGAGTCCGGCGCCGATCCGGTCCGTTGCCATCTCTATCCGCTCCATCGCGGCTTTGCCCGCACAGGAAAGAACCCGACCACTATGTCCGATGTGAAGATACGCGATCTCAGCGAGCTGAGCGCACGTCTGGAAAATCTCGGGGTGCGTCTTTGACTTCGCGAGCGATCGCGTAGAAATCGAGCGGCTGGAAGCCGCATCAGGCGAACCGGATTTCTGGAACGATATGTCCACCGCTCAGCAGTCGATGCGGCGTCTGGGCGAACTCAAAACACGACTCGAACGATTCGAGGATCTCGAACAACGACTCGCCGATCTGGCGGAACTGATCGAGCTCGGCGATGACGATCCGGCTTTCTATGAAACGATCGCCACCGACGCCGATCGAGCAGCGGCCGAAATCGACGCGCTCGAACTCGAATTGACCCTCAATGGCCCGTACGATGCCAACGACGCCATTCTGGTGGTGCATTCCGGTGAAGGTGGCGTCGACGCCCAGGATTGGGCTGAAATGCTTTCGCGCATGTACCTCAAGTGGGCCGATCTCCGGGGATTCGAAAACGAGCTGCTCGACACGACCGACGGTGACGAGGCAGGTATCAAGAACGCCACCATCGAAATCCGGGGCAAGAACGCGTATGGCTATGTGCGGGGCGAGGCTGGCTCGCACCGGCTCGTGCGGCTTTCGCCCTTCGATTCCGCGCACCGGCGGCATACGGCATTCGCGCTCGTCGAGGTTCTTCCCCAGATCGAATCGAATGCCGACATCGATCTCCGGGATGAGGACATCCGGATGGATGCCTACCGGGCTTCCGGAGCCGGTGGCCAGCATGTCAACAAGACCAGCTCGGCCATTCGGTTGACGCATATCCCGACCGGTATCGTCGTTACCTGCCAAAACGAACGCAGCCAAACACAGAATCGCGAATCGGCCATGAAGATTTTGCGCGCTCGACTGCTCGAACGGCAGATGCAAGCGGAAGCAGCGGAACGCAGCAAGCTCAAGGGCGAGCACACCGCGGCCGGGTTCGGCAATCGCATTCGGTCATATGTCCTGCATCCCTATACGCTGGTCAACGACCACCGGACCGAGGTCAGCGTCGGTGATATCCAGGCAGTGCTGAACGGCGAGATCGATCCATTCATCGACGGTTATTTGCAGCAGGCGATCGGTCAGAATGCGAGCGAACGTGCGTAGTCTGGTCCGGCTCGCGCTCGCGCTCGTGCTGTTGCTGGTGGCCGGCTGCCCGGTCGCCAGCACGCGCGCCTGGCAGCCACCGGAAATCGACGCGGATCAGACCGTCTCGATCGACTTTCCGCTGACGATCACCTTTGGGCTCGTAACCGAAACGCCGGTCGAGGTGACGAGGGCGGAACTGCGCTACACCACGTCCGGCAAGGACTACTCGAATGCGGCGGTCGTCGAATTCGATCCAGCCACAACAGTCGATGTGGACTACACGGTCGACGCCCAAATCGACTATATCGAGCCGGGCGTCGAAATCACCTACCACTGGGTGCTCGAAGACGACTCCGATCCCATTGCCCAGACGGCAGAACAGACCCTGACCTGGGTGGACGAATCATTCGATTGGCAGCGGCACGAGAGCGCGGACGTCATTCTCTTCACCTATGACGACGATGCCGAATTCGACCAGTACATGCTTCAGGTCGCGCAGGAATCGACCGACAAATACAAATTGGCCTACGACATCGACCGCATCGACCCCATGCGGATCTGGGTTTATGCGAGTGGCCGCGATTTCGCGCGCACCCTCCGCCAGAACAGCGAGAGCTGGATCGGGGGATTCTCCCTGCCGCAAGCAGGCGTCATCGCAGCGCCGATCGAACCCGGCGATGTCTTCTCCGTCGACCGAGTCATCAGCCACGAAGTGAGTCATCACGTTCTGTATCAGGCAACCCAGAATCCTTTTTCCTATCCGCCCACTTGGCTGGACGAAGGATTAGCGGTCTATGGCCAGCTTGCCGGGAATTCGAGCGATCTCCAGATCGTGCTCGGCGCGCTCGAAGAAGGCACGCTGCCGACCCTGCGCACGCTCTCATCCAGTTTCCCGACCGACCGGTCGGCAGCAACCCGCTCCTATGCAACCAGTCATATCGCGGTCCAGTACATCATCGAGACATGGGGAAGCAGTGCGATTACGGGGCTGATCCAGCAATTTCGGCAGAGCACAACCGCCGATCAGGCATTGCTGGCCGTGCTCGGAGTCGACACCGATGGGCTCGATGTGCAGTTCCGGACCTGGCTGGCGCAGCAGTAGCGCAGACGCGGAGTGCTACACTGAAGGTGACGAATTCGTATGACGTCCGAGCAAACGATGAACGACGAACTCTCATCTCTGCGAGCCCATATTCTCGATCCGGCCGCGATCGAGCGAAAGCTCAGCATTATCAATTACAACGTCGATCGTGACCGGGCGCATATCCGCATCATCGACAACGACACCTGCCTGAAGTGCGTTCGCCAGCAATGTATCAATTGCTGTCCCGCCAATTGTTATTCACCGCAAGACGACGGCCACGTGGTGTTCTCCTATGAAGGCTGCGTGGAATGCGGCACCTGCCGCATCGTCTGCAATGAGTTTCACAATATCGAATGGACGTATCCCCGCGGTGGATTCGGCGTCCAATATCGATTCGGCTGATCGCACTTTCCCCGCGCGTCGTGGATTGGAGAGCGCGCACGCATGTATTGGACCCGGAAACACGTGCTGGTATGCACGGCTTCACATTGTGCCCAAAAAGGATCGAACGATCTCATCGGCCGATTGCGGCTGGAGATCGTCCGCAAGAAGCTGGACACCGAAATCCTGATCAACAATTGCGGGACGATCGATCTCTGCGATATCGGACCGAATGTCGTGATCTATCCAGACAACGTCATCCTGAGTGGTGTGCAGGCGAAGGACGTTCCAGCGCTGGTGCGCTATCTCCTCGGGGAAGGCGACCCACCAGGCGAGGTGACCGGGCCGAATAGTCCCGCGGAGCTGGCACGGAGGGGGTTCTACGCGGAAGCGGTCGCTTGTGGCGATTTTTGCTCCCCGGATCGAATCGAAACATTTGCGACCGACGCGGGGTTCGATGCCACATGGATCGACGAGCAGGTGCGGCGGGGATTCATGGCACGCAAACCCGATCCGGCCACTGGTGAGCCGTCGTTCATCGTGACCAAGAAAGCGCTGGATCGCTACCGGCTGCGTCCGGACGCGGGTGGGGCACGCTAACATCATGAGCGAGGCGCCGAGGAACGACGCCCCATCGAGCGAGCCTGCTCCGGAATCAGAACGGCCCGATCTCTGGCCGGCGCTCCGCTCGCGCAATCCCGCCCAGATCCGGGCGGCGATTCGTCCTTCGCATATCGTGCGATTGGCAATTGCGATCGGCTTGATCGTCGTCTCGATGTACACCAACCGCGGCTTTCTGGGCTGGGGTCTGCTGTTCATTCTCGGGGTCATCGTGGTGCCGGTCGGCCGCGCCCGCGCATTCCTGATCGGCTTCATTCCCTATGCCGGCGTCTGGTTCATCTTCACCGCTCTGCGCTCGCTGGCCGACGAAACGATCTTTGCCCGAACGGTCAACTTGTACGTACCCGATTTCGAGCGAAAGCTCTTCAACGACCGGCTGCCGTCGGTCTGGCTTCAGGACCGTTTCTATACGCCCGGTCATCCAGGACCGCTCGATTTCTTCATGACCGGGGTCCACTGGTCCTATTTCATCGTTCCCCATGTGGTGGCCATCATCGTCTGGTACAAGCGCCCGGAGTTGTTTCTGCGCTTTTTCAGCGCGATGACATTGATGCTGGCGATCGGACTGGCGATCTATTTTCTGATCCCCACCAATCCGCCCTGGCTGGCGCCCGAACCGATCAACAGTCCCTCTGCGGCGGTCGTTTATCGGGTGATGGAATCGGTCGGCAAAGAGCTCGGCGGCGGTATCTATGAGGCGAGCTATCGAGTCATCGGTGAATCGAATCCGCGGGCGGCCATGCCTTCGATCCATCTCGCCTTCACGGCGCTGCTGATCTTTCCAGCGTTCGCCTTCGGCAAGCGCTGGGGGTATCTCGCCGTTCTCTATACAGCCACGATGGGATTCGCCCTGGTTTACATGGGCGAGCATTATGTCACCGACTTGACCGTCGGCTTCATGTGCGCGGCCTATGGCTGGTATGGCGCTGGGGCTTGGTGGGATATCGCCGCGCCGATCGTTTCCGGTCGCAAGAACCCGATTACCGGGCCGGCCCGTCAGGCGAGCCCGGAACCGATTCAGACCTGAACCGAGCTCGGACCCTGAGCGGAACGGTTCTCGGCTGCGGCCGCAACGAGCACATCCAGATATCGCTGGAATGCGGCCGCGGCTGGAATATCCCGGCGCACGCGCATCGGCCGGGTCAATGTCAGCATTCCACTCGCGGGATCGTATTCCACCCGGCACCAAATCCCCTGCATATCCGGATCGTCCTTGATCGGTATGAGCAGCGGTTCGATCCGATCCGTCACCCCATCGACCTCCTGCTCGAATCTCGCCTCGTCGGGGCCGCCGGGTTCTTTCGACCGGGTCAGCGTCCATTTCCAGGGTTGGCCGCCAGCGCTTTCGACAATCGAGATCAGGAAGATCCGGCTCATGCCGCCCGGCATGGTCGCCACCCGGCCCTCGGAAAGCTGCCCCTCGTAGCGCCCGCTGACATGCCCCTCTTCGATATCGAGGTCGCCGCCGACGACATCGGCCAGTGGTTGCAGCGCGCGTTCCATATCCATTTTCGAACGGCGGTTGAAATAGACGGACAAGTACGCCGTTCCCGCCAGCGCAATGATCACAACCGCGCACATGGCGATGGAAAACGAGAGATATGGATTCATCGAGCTGACATTCCCTCATGGTCCCGGCGCCAGGCCGAGACAAGATGATCACCGGGCTATCGGCCCGGGCAGGCCGGCTCCGGGCATGCGGCATAATTCCACCAAACACGATCCGGCCGCCGCACCGACCGGCATGACCTGCAGGAAGGGTACCCTCAGCGAATGATTGTCGAGCCTACGATATTCGAACTCAGCCGCACGAATCGTCGCGGCGTCACCTTTCCCGCCGCCAATGTGCCGAGCTATGCCATCCCCTTGGACCTCGAACGCGAAACCCTCGCCTGGCCCGAGGTGAGCGAAATCGATGTGGTCCGGCATGTCACTCGCATGAGCCAGAAGAACCACGCGATCGACATCGCGATGTATCCCCTCGGTTCCTGCACGATGAAATACAACTCCCGGATCAATGAGAGTGTTGCCCGGTTGCCCGGGCTGGCGTCGCTCCACCCGATGCAGACGCCGGAAACGAGCCAGGGCGCTATGCAGCTGATGTACGAGCTGCAGCAGATGCTCGCGGAAATCGCGGGATTCGCGGCGGTGACATTGCAGCCCGCGGCGGGAGCCCACGGCGAGCTGACGGGCTGCCTCATCATCCGCGCCTATCACCGCGACCGCGGAGACGGTGGCCGAACCGAGATGCTGGTGCCCGATTCCGCGCATGGCACCAACCCGGCAACCGCGGTGCTGGCCGGATTCGATGTCGTGACCATCCCCTCGGACGATCGCGGCAATGTCGATGTCGAGGCCCTGAAGACGAAGATCGGCCCCAGAACCGCCGGGTTGATGATCACCAACCCGAACACGCTCGGACTCTGGGACGAGCAGATTCAGGAAGTCATCGATCTCGTTCACGAAGCAGGTGGTCTGGTCTACAACGACGGCGCCAACTTCAATGCCATCCTGGGATACGCCCGTCCGGGCGACCTCGGTATCGACGTGATGCACTTCAACCTGCACAAGACGTTTTCCACTCCGCATGGCGGAGGCGGGCCCGGTTCCGGACCGGTCGGCGTGGCGGAGCGTTTGGCCGACTATCTTCCCGCGCCGCTCGTGGGCGCCGAAGACGTCGATGGCGCAACCCGATATGTATGGATCACGCCGGAAAAGACGATCGGCCGGTTGCATTCGTTCCATGGCAATTTCGGCATGTTCGTCCGGGCGCTCACCTACATTCGCATGCATGGCGAAGACGGGCTTCGGCAGATAAGCGCCGATGCGGTTCTCAATGCCAACTACCTCAAGGCACGCCTGCAGGACGCCTATGAGGTCGCAGTCGACCGTTCGTGCATGCACGAGGTGGTCCTGACCGCCCGCAGGCAAAAAGCCCAGGGGGTCAAAGCGCTCGATATCGCCAAACGCCTGCTCGATTTTGGGGTGCATCCACCGACGACCTATTTCCCCCTCATCGTCCCGGAAGCCTTGATGATCGAGCCGACCGAAACCGAATCGAAGGAATCGCTCGATTATTTCATCGATGCGATGCTGGAAATCGCCCGGGAAGTCGCCGAGGAGCCGGAGACCGTCACATCGGCTCCGCATACGACCGATTTCAAGCGGTTGGACGAAGCCGGCGCCAATCGCAAACTGAACGTGAGATGGGTGCTGGAACCCGAATTGGCCGCCGTCGCCGCCGATTGATCGTCACACGCACCACCAGAGACGAACGACGCCGGTGCCATGGCACCGGCGTCGTTCGTGCTTGTCATTCGCATCTGGCGATCCAGCCGAATCCCCACGGATTCGCGCCAATGGATCCGCATGTGCCGATCTACTTCGGTTTGACCACGAAGTTCATCAATCGACCAGGAACATAGATTTCCTTGACGACCTCGACCCCATCCAGCGCCGCTGCCGTCTTCTCCGACGCGCGAATGGTCGACCTGGCCATTGCTTCATCGATATTTGCGGCCAACACGACCCGATCGCGGACTTTGCCGTTGATCTGTACGACGACCTCCACGAAGTCATCCTGCGCCAGCGCTTCATCGTACGAGGGCCATTCCTGCGTATGGACCGAATACGGTTGGCCCAGCCGCTCCCAGAGCTCTTCGGCAACATAGGGCGTCGATGGCGCCATCAGCAGCACCATTGCTCGCAATGCCTGGCGCCATTCCTTGGATTTCATCAGCTCGGGTGTTTTGAGCTCGCTCAGGCCATTGGCGAATTCGATCAACGCCGCCACCATCGTGTTGAACTGGAAATCGAGCAGATCGGTGGTCACACGCTGGGTGGTCCGGTGGACGAGCCGTTCCAGTTCCCGCGCCGATGCGGCGCCGGCGTCTGCGCCCGCTTCGACGGCCATCGTCTCGGTTACCAATCCGAATACGCGCCGGATGAATCGCTCCATTCCGGTGATGCCGCGCGTATTCCACGGTCCACCCTGATCCCACGGTCCGAGATACATCAGATGCAAACGCAGCGAATCGGCGCCATATTGCTGCACCAACTCGTCCGGCGATACCTGAGTCCCCCGGCTCTTGCTCATCTTGGTGCCTTCTTCGGCCAGGATCATCCCCTGATTGCGCAACCGGACGAATGGCTCCGAATGTTCGGCCAGACCGAGATCGCGCAGCACTTTGGTGATGAACCGGGCATAGAGCAAGTGCAGGATCGCATGCTCGATCCCCCCGCAATAGAGGTCGACCGGCGTCCATTCCCGGGCCAACGTTGCTGAAAACGGCGCTTCCAGATCGTGCGGGCTGGTATACCGGAACCAATACCAGGACGAATCGACGAAGGTATCGAGCGTATCGGTCTCGCGCCGGGCAGGTCCGCCGCACGATGGGCACGTCGTGTTCAGGAATCCGGCATGGCTCACCAGCGGACTCTGTCCCGTCGGGGTGAATTCCGCATCGAGCGGCAATTCGACCGGAAGTCGATCGAGCGGCACGGGCACCATGCCGCACTGGTCGCAATAGACGACCGGGATCGGCGTTCCCCAATACCGCTGGCGAGAAACGAGCCAGTCGCGCAACCGATAATTGACCTCGGCCGCGCCTCGTCCCGTCTCTTCCAACCACTGGATGACCGCTGGCAAGCTTTCGGGCACCGGTGTCCCATCGAACTGACCTGAATTGACCATGAGACCGCTGCCGTGGTACGCCTCGGTCATTGCCGCTGGATCGAGCGATTCTCCTTCTGGCTGGATCACCACGCGGACCGGCAGGTCGAATGCGCGGGCAAAGGCAAAATCGCGCTCGTCGTGCGCGGGAACCGCCATGATCGCGCCGGTGCCATAGCCCATCAGCACATAATCGGCGATCCAGATCGGGATTCGCTCGTCGGTGATCGGGTTGACCGCATATGCGCCAGTGAAGAC
Source organism: Thermomicrobia bacterium (assembly GCA_044464585.1). GTDB lineage: Bacteria > Chloroflexota > Chloroflexia > Thermomicrobiales > UBA6265 > JAMLHN01. The sequence continues at coordinate 8,864 of JBIQLF010000013.1, read as the reverse complement.
CCCGGTCTTCTCTTTGTTGGCATCGGTCGACATCCGCTCGATTTCGCTCTGATTGCGCGCGGCCGCGGCGTAGGCATCCACCGCCTCACGTCGATCCGGCGTGGTGACCTTGGCGACGAGCGGATGTTCCGGGGCGAGCACCATGAAGGTCGCGCCCCAGACGGTATCTGGCCGCGTCGTGAAGACTTCGAGCGGTTCGCCACCTTCGACGGCAAAGGTCAGGCGGGCTCCCTCGGATCGCCCGATCCAGTTCCGCTGCATGGTCTTGACCCGTTCGGGCCAATCGAGCGTATCGAGCTCCTGCAGCAGCTCGTCGATATACCGCGTGATCCGGAAATACCACTGTTCCAGATCGCGCTTGACGACGGGGGAGCCACAACGCTCGCAGATATTGCCTTCCAGCACCTGCTCATTGGCGAGGACCGTCTGGTCCCTGGGACACCACCAGACCGCGCCGGCCTGCCGGTAGGCCAGTCCCTTTTCGAGCATCTGGAGGAAGAGCCATTGATTCCAGCGATAGTACTCGGGGGTGCAGGTAATGACCTCACGGGTCCAGTCGATCATGGCGCCCATCTGGCGGTATTGCGCCCGCATTCGATCGATGTTGTCGAATGTCCACGCGGCCGGATGGATGTTGTGACGAATCGCCGCATTCTCGGCCGGTAAACCGAAGGCGTCGAATCCCATCGGAAAGAGGACGTTGTATCCGCGCATCCGCTGGAATCGAGCGAAGACATCGGGCACGGCGAAGGCATACCAGTGTCCGATATGGAGGATGCCCGAAGGATAGGGGTACATCGTCAGCGAGTACCATTTCGGGCGGTCAGCATCGTTGGGCGTTTCGTAGAGGCGATCGGCTTCCCATCGCTCGCGCCACCGGGATTCGATTTCATCCGCCTGATAGGTTGCGGCGGAATCTGTAGTTGTGGTGATCGAAGACAAGGAACCCGACTCCAGGCGAAAACAAGGCAATATGACGCGCGATTCTCGCGTGTTCTCGCAAGAATACTCAAGCCTCTGGCATCGTTGGGCAAGATAGCTCCGCGAAATCACTTTTTGGACGTGTTATCGTGCTGCCGCTCGGAAACAGTTCAGTCGCGCGACGATGCAAGGCAGTTCCGGAGCGGGCCAGCGCCGCCGGCTGATTCGTCGTTGTGACTTCTCTGACTCTGTCCATGGGAGACGCCAGTGAATTCGATCGCCATCGGTGTGCTCGCACTTCTGGCCATAGCTGGCGCTGCCTGGCTCGGTCCCAGGGTGCGCGTCGCCGCGCCGCTTCTGCTCGTACTGGTCGGTATCGGCGTGAGTCTGGTGCCCGCGACGCCGGAATTCATGATCGATCCCGAATGGATTCTGGCCGGGATTCTGCCGCCGCTTCTCTATTCGGCCGCGGTCTCGATGCCGATCACGGAATTTCGCCGGGACTTCGCCGCAATCAGTGGGTTGGCCGTTCTGCTGGTGGTCATCACCTCATTTGCGATTGGATGGGTGATGTCCAGGGTCATTCCCGGCATCGATTTTCCAACCGGCCTGGCTCTCGGCGCGATTCTGAGTCCGACCGATGCCGTCGCGACATCGATCGTCAAGCGGCTCGGTGTTGCCCCGCGGCTCGTGGTCGTTCTCGAAGGCGAAAGCCTGCTGAACGATGCGTCGGCCCTCGTGCTTTTGCGCACGGCCATCGGCGCGAGCGCGGTTTCCATCTCTCTTTTCCACATCGGAGCCGAATTCCTCTATTCGATTCTCGTGGCCATCATCATCGGTGTGATCATCGGATGGCTCAATCTGATGGTGCGGAGCCGCGCGATCGACTCCACGGTCAATACCGCGCTTTCGCTGACCGCGCCCTTTCTGGCCGCCATTCCCGCGGAGCGGCTGGAGGCGTCCGGTCTCGTTGCTGCCGTCGTCGCGGGCTTGGTCACCGGATTCAATGCGCCCAAATACTTACCGCCCGCGCACCGGCTCTCCGACCGGCAGAACTGGCGAACCATCGAATTCATTCTGGAAGGCGCCGTCTTTCTCATCATGGGGTTGGAGCTCGATTGGGTGCTGGCCGACGTCCACACCGATCAATTCGGCATTCCGCTCGCATTTCGCTATGCCGCGCTCGCGCTGGCAATGAGCGTCGCTATTCGCGCGCTCTATGTCTTTCCTCTCATCTACTTTCTGGGCGCCATTTCTCGGCGCGCGGACGCGCTCGCCGATATGCTCAGGCATCGAATGCTCGATCCCATGCTGGATCTGTCGAGCAGAGGGCGCCAGCGGACCACCATCGAGCAGAGCGAAGCGGCGACGATTGCGAAATTCCGCGCCAGCTGGCGACGGCGACTGGCCGATATCGACTATTTCCGCACCGAACGCATGGGCTGGCGCGAAGGTTCGGTGATCGTCTGGGCAGGGATGCGAGGAGCCGTAACGCTCGCGGCGGCGCAGACGCTTCCCCGGGACACGCCCAGTCGTTCGATACTGGTGCTCACCGCCTTTCTGGTTGCCGCATCGTCACTGCTCATCCAGGGGTATTCGTTGCCGATACTCGTGCGACGGCTCCTTCCCTCGTCGAGCCGGTCGGAACGCGAGCTCCACGAACGAACGCTGCTTCAGGCGCGATTGCGGGAAGCGGCCGCGGCGGTCCTGTCGAACGCGGGAGTGAATGCGGACGCCCCATTCCCAGAGCTGGCGTCCGGCCCGATGCCGCCGGCAGTGCCCCAGCATCCGGACGACGAGCGCGCCACCATCGATCTGCAACTGGCCATGATCGAAGCGCAACGAGCGGTCCTGCTGGCTGCCCGGGCGGACGGTGCATATAGCTCCGAGACGCTGAATAGCGCCATGGCCGCCCTGGATGCGAGCCAGATCAGTCTCGAAATCCGCAGTAACGACGCGCACCAGCACTGAAACGACGAACGCCGCTCGTATGTGAGCGGCGTTCGAACGCGATTCGTGGAGCTGAGGGGACTCGAACCCCTGACTTCAACACTGCCAGTGTTGCGCTCTCCCAACTGAGCTACAGCCCCAATGCCCGGAAAAGGCAGACCGTAGGCTAGCATTCCACCGGGTCCAACGTCAAACCACCACGGGAGAAGATCGCCAATGCCACATCCGCCTGCCGGCCCGATCGATATCGAACCAATCGGCCAGGCCCTGCTCGACCGGCTCGATGCGCAGAATCAGCTTCGCGACCGGGCGCTCAACGAAGGGCGGCAGATCGTCCGCCTGAGCGCCAATTCGATACGCTCCGCGCACCGGCACGAATTCGACGCGGCGAACGCGCTCCTTCGCCAGGCCCACGACATGCTCTCCAGTCTGTTGGTCGATCTCCGAGATCATCCGGGTATCCGCTGGGCGGGATATGTGCAAGATTCCATGAAAGAATTCGCGGAGGCGGCGATCACGCTCGCGCTGGTGACGGATCAGCCGATCCCCGGTCCGGACGAGCTCGACGTGGACGATCCGCCGTATTTGAACGGGTTGGCGGAATCGGCAAGCGAAATGCGACGCGAAGTTCTCGATGCCATCCGCCACGATGATTTTGCTCGTGGTGAAACGCTACTGGCACGCATGGACGAGATCTACAGCTTTCTCGTGACGGTCGATTTTCCCGATGGTCTGACCGGCGGGCTGCGCCGCACGACCGACGCCTTGCGTGCCGTACTGGAACGTACCCGCGGCGATCTGACCGTGACGGGGGCGCAGCACCGGCTCCTGGCCGCGTTGGGTCAATCCACCGCGGAACTGGATACCGACTCAGCCGATTGACGGCGCCAACCGGTTGGCCACACCCGCCAGCAGCCGCAGGCAGCCGTCCACGCCTTCGACCAGAATATCGGCCGTTTCGGAGACGATTGCATGCGTCTCCGCGGAGACGATTCCTACCGACAGGGTTGCAACCGAAGAAGATGCGAGCGTCGCCAACGCCCGAAACGCGTCGACATCGGTGACATCGTCTCCCAGATAGACCACTCCCTTCAATGACAACTCGGTGGCCAACTCTCGAACCGCGGTGCCCTTGTTCACGACCGCCTTCGGCCGAATCTCGTACACCAGCTTGCCGCCCGTGACCTGAAGATCGTGCAATTCCGCGATCGCCCGCACCAGCGTGCCGAGCAATTCGACTGTTCGTCCCTGATCTTCCACCAGCCGGTAATGCACGGACGCCGAGAGATCCTTGTCCTCGACCACGACCCCATTCAAGCGGGGAGTGGAGTCCACGATCGCCGCGATTGCCCGCGCGCACGCCGCCACACTGGTTCTCGATACGAGCGCTGCTGGGTGAATGACCCGCTCGCCATGCTGGATGCGCTCGTATCCGTGATTCCCGATGATCATGGTCCCATCGAGATCGAGCATGCTCACCGCATCGGCCGCGCCTCGACCCGTCACCGCACCCACGATCGAGAGGACCTCGCCCAAGCGTCGAATCGACTCTCGCGCCGATTCCTCGACCTTCGCTTCCGAGGGGGTTCGCGCCACCGGGCTGATGGTGCCATCGATATCGGTGAACAATCCGGACGGCGTCCGGCTCAGCACATCTGCGACCCGGTCGATTGCTTCTTCCGTCGGTATCAGCACTCCCATTATGTCCTCCTCAGGCGGGCGATTCGAATGCGTAGATCTGGCCCGATTGCAGATCGATGAACAGATCCTTGATCTGGCCGGACCGGTCGATCGAAACATGAGCGACCAGCGCGCCCTCCGGGACGCCAGACGGGCCGAATGGCGCTTGCTGGCTGTTGATTCGGATATCGATGCCGGTCGATGGATCGAGCACCAGATCGTCCGTATAGTCAGCCTGGATCAGAGCATCATAGATCTGGACGAACGAGATCGAGTCCATCGGGAGCGTTTCGACCTGTTCCGGATCGAGATTGACCGGCCGCGATTCGCGGGTGTCTTCGGCCAGAATCGCTTGTGCCTGCGCGGAAAAGTAGCTCGGTTGCATGCGAAACCCCGAACCGAACAACGCGCACGAAACCCGAAGCTGCACCAATTGCGCATCGCTGTGCCAGTCGAGCGCGTCCACGCCCGGCGCTTCCATCCGACTTTGCCAGATCGCATCGATGGCCGGTACATCACCGATTCGCATTTCCCCATCTTGACAGGCTTTCCGTGCGGCGCTGAGAGAGGGGGTCGATTCCGGGCTGCCGGCTTCGCTCGTGGGCGTCGGCAGCAGCGGATTGACCGATTTTCCCCGGGCGCATCCGGTCATCGTGCCGACGACCAACAGCACCAGGATCAACGCGGGAACGCGCCCTGTCGATCTCGATCGTCTCAGCTTCTGCCCCATGCGTGCCTGTCGTACCTCCGCGGATCGTATTCGCGGCGCCAATGGTACCCCGCCACCCGCGTACCTCCCCCGGATCGAGCCGATGCCTCGGGTATACTCGGCAATCGTGCCTTCTGAGGTCAGGCAGGGATATTGCGCTTGCCAAAAACCCCGGTGGCATCGCGTAGATGTCGTGGACAAATCGAGCACTCCGGCGTGCAGCGCGCGGAGAGAGGAGCAGTATGCGCCTGTTCAACACCCAATCCGGCACGCTGGAGACGATCGAGCTCCGGGACGAGCCGTTGGGACTCTATGTGTGTGGGGTCACCCCGTATGACACGACCCACGCCGGGCACGCCTTCACCTATCTCACGTTCGATATTCTCATCCGGTATCTCGACTATCTCGGGCAAGCGGTGACCTATGTCCAGAATGTGACCGATATCGACGACGATATCCTCCGCAAAGCCAAGGAAGTCGGTCTTACCTGGAAAGAGCTGGGGGAGCGAGAAACCCGCCGGTTCCTCGACGACATGCAATCGCTTCACTGGCGCACGCCGGATCATTACGTCAAGGCCACCGAGCATACGCCGGAGATGATCGAGATGATCGAACCGTTGCTGGATGCCGGGATCGCCTACGAATCGAACGGGTCGATCTATTTCTCGGTCACCGCCGATCCAGAATTCGGCAAGCTCAGTCATCTCACGCTTGGCGAAATGCTGCCCATTGCCAATGAACGCGGCAATTTCCCGGACGATCCCAACAAGCGCGATCCGCTCGATTTCGTCCTCTGGCAAGCCGCCCAACCGGGCGAACCAACCTGGGATTCCCCCTGGGGAGCAGGACGCCCGGGTTGGCACATCGAATGCAGCGCCATGGCCGCGCGCTATCTGGGACCATCGTTCGCGCTGCACGGCGGCGGTTCCGATCTGATCTTCCCTCATCACGAATGCGAGATCGCGCAAGCCGAGAATTCGACCGGGGTCGAGCCGTTCGTGCAGCATTGGGTGCATGTCGGAATGGTTGCCTATCAGAACGAGAAGATGAGCAAGTCGCTCGGGAATCTCGTTCTCGTCCGCAACGAGCTACAGCATTATTCCCCCGATGCGTTCCGCCTCTATTTGTTTTCCCACCACTATCGGCACCCATGGGAATATGTCGATGGCGAAATCGCCGGCTGGCAGGATGTCGCGGTAGCGCTTGCGGAAACCGCGCGGCGGACGTCGACGGCCGGCACGGATTCGCTTGATTCGGCACCCTACCGGGAGCGGTTTCTCTCCGCTCTCGATGAGGATCTCTATACCCCAGGAGCGATCGAAGCGCTGACCGATCTCGGGGTCGCTATCCGCGAATCGAGCGAATCCCTCGACACCAGCGCCGCGCAGAATATGCTCGTCGAATTGGCCGGCATTCTGGGATTGACGCTGGAACGCGCATCACCGGAACGTTGATCCAAGTCGTTAGCACTCTCCCTTGCAGAGTGCTAACGAATCAGGTACCATCCTCCCGGATATCAGTCGAGGGGGCGTGTGCTCCCGTCTGTTTTTGGGAGGAATCCACCATGGCAACTGCTGAGGCCGCGAAAGACCTCAAGCTGACTCCGTTGGGTGACCGCGTCGTCGTCCAACCGCTGGGTCGGGAAGAAACCACCAAGTCTGGCATCGTTCTGCCGGATACGGCCAAGGAAAAGCCGCAGCGTGGCACCGTGCTGGCCGTCGGCCAGGGCCGCCGCGACGATGACGGTGACCGCATCCCCATGGATGTCAAGGTTGGCGATCAGGTCCTCTTCGCCAAGTATGCCGGCACCGAGTTCAAGCTCGACGACCAGGAGCTTCTGATTCTGGCCGAAAAAGACATTCTCGCCATCGTCGGATAGCACGCGGCACGCGGCTGACAGTATGCAGAACGCCAGTCGTTCTGTTCGCTTCGTGCCGTTTGCTCACTTCTCGTTACCAGCTCTTAGTTACTGAGGAATCTCAATGGCCAAACAACTTCAATTCGATGCGCAGGCGCGGCAGTCCCTCAAGGACGGCGTCGATACCGTTGCCAACGCGGTCAAGGTAACCCTCGGCCCCAAGGGCCGCAATGTCGCCCTCGACAAGAAATATGGCGCCCCGACGGTCACCCATGACGGTGTCACGGTTGCCAAGGACATCGAGCTCGACGATCCGTTTGCGGATATGGGCGCTCAGCTCGTCAAGGAAGCATCGTCCAAGACCAACGATGTCGCCGGTGACGGCACCACTACCGCGACCGTGCTCGCGCAGGCCATCGTCCACGAGGGCATGCGCAATATCGCCGCCGGCGCCAATGCCATGCTGCTGAAGCAAGGTCTCGAACTGGCCGCCGATGCGGTGGTCAACGCTATCGTGGATGCGGCCACCGAAGTGTCGGGCAAGGATGAAATCGCGCAGGTCGCGTCCATCTCGGCTGCCGACAAGGAAATCGGCGGTCTGATCTCCGATGTCATGGAAAAGGTCGGCAAAGACGGCGTCATCACCGTCGAAGAGTCCAAGGGTCTGGCCTTCGAGGTCGAGTTCACCGAGGGCATGCAGTTCGATCGCGGGTATCTCTCGCCGTATTTCGTTACCAATCCCGAGCGGATGGAAGTCGAGTTCGAGGAGCCCTTCATCCTCATTCACGACAAGAAGATCAGCGCAATTGCCGACATTCTGCCGACCCTGGAGCTGGTCGCCCGCTCCGGTCGCGGTCTGGTGATCATCGCCGAGGATGTCGACGGCGAGGCGCTGGCGACCCTGGTCGTCAACAAGCTGCGCGGTACCCTCAATGTCACCGCTGTCAAGGCGCCTGGGTTCGGTGATCGACGCAAGGAAATGCTGCGTGACATCGCCGTGCTGACCGGTGGACAGGTGATCTCGGAGGAAGTCGGCCGCAAGCTCGAAGGCGTCACGATCGAGGATCTCGGTCGCGCCCGCCGCGTCGTTTCCACCAAGGACGACACCACGATCATCGAGGGCTACGGCGACGAAGCGGCCATCAAGGGTCGCGCCGAGCAGATCAAGGCTCAGATCGAGACCACGACCAGCGACTTCGACCGCGAAAAGCTGCAGGAGCGACTGGCCAAGCTCTCCGGTGGTGTTGCGGTCATCAAGGTTGGCGCAGCGACCGAGACCGAGCTCAAAGAGAAGAAGCACCGGGTCGAGGATGCGCTGAGCGCCACGCGCGCCGCGGTCGAGGAAGGCATCGTGCCGGGCGGTGGTGTCGCTCTGATCAATGGCATCAGCGCGCTGGACGCGGTCGAAGCCGAAGGCGACATCAAGACCGGAGTGAACATCCTGCGCCGCGCGCTCGAAGAGCCGATGCGCGGTATTGCCGAGAACGCCGGTTTCGATGGCGCGGTGGTGGTCGAATCGGTCCGCCGCCAGCAAAAGGACGCCGGCAACACCAACATCGGGTTCGATGTGATCAGCGAGCAGTACACCGACCTGATCAAGGCTGGTGTCATCGACCCGGCCAAGGTGACCCGCTCGGCAGTAGAGAATGCCGCCTCGATTGGCGCCATGATCCTGACGACCGAAGCGCTGGTGACCGACAAGCCCGAGAAGAATGCGCCGGCGATGCCCGCCGGTGGCATGGGCGG
>JBIQLF010000012.1:12928-47055 GCA_044464585.1 Thermomicrobia bacterium | reverse complement strand
CGTGAGTCGTGAGTCGTGAGTCGTGAGTCGTGAGTCGTGAGAAGAGTATCGGGCATGCGATACGGGTCGTTGCGTGGGATGTCCCTGTCCTGCGTGGGAATCCGCTGTACCAGCCGCAGCGCGGTAATTCCCCGGCGCTGCGTCCGCACCCGCTACACCTCTGTCACACTCCGATACTGAAACAAATCGACCAATCCCCGCGCGACCCAGCGCGCGTCCAGCCGCTCCGGCAATTCCGGTTGCGGCTGGTCCCAGATCGCGTTCACCTGCGCGATGGCGCCCGTCACCAGCGCCTCGACCCGTTCTTCGTCCTCGACCACCCCCCAGGCCAGCGCGCCATTGGCTCGCGGCAACCAGACCCGCGCCGGCGCGAATGGCCGGTCCGGCGCGTCGATCACCAGCACCCGCTCCGCCGCGCCATACACCGGCGGCAGATCGATCTCCGCGACGAATTCCCAATCCGGCAAATCGGCGCTTCCACTGACGATTCGCCGCGCATCCGGAACTCGTTCCGCCAGCGCCGCCGCCAGCGCCGCATCGTCGTACGCCACGATGACCGTACCCGCGCGCGGCCCGTCCCATACCCGTGGCAACACCGCCGGCCGGAACCCGATCGAGTCCTCCTCCCGGTCGATCCGCCGCACCAATGACCGCCCCCAGTCGTCACCCAGCTCGGGCCGCTCGACCAGAATTTGCAGATCCTCGCTCACGAACGCGTGCAATCCGCGTTCGACCGGCTCGGGCGTCCCGTCCAACGCCACGATCACTCCCGCCGTCGCCGCGAACTGCCCGATCCACACCTCGGTTTCTCGCTGCAACGGCACATCGACCGTCCGGTATTGCAGATCCGCTCGCACCGAATTGAATCGCAATACCGGCTGGGCGCCGCGCTGCCGCAACAGACCCGTCGTCGCGGGATTCCGCCGGGGTTCCAGATAGACTGCCTCGAATCCCAGGTCGCCCAGCGCTCGCAGAACCGCCCGGCTGGTCGTCGCCAGCGGATTGCGCCAATCCGAAACGATCGAGTTCCCCAGGAACACGAACCGCGGCGCGACCTCGAAATCGATGGAGTCCATAGTTGAAGAATGCCTTCCCGAAGTATCTGGGAACCTGGAACCGGTTGGGACCAAACCGCCCATATGCGGCCGCTCCCCGCCAGATCGCGGCGAACGAGTCGCGAGTTCCTAATCGACCACGCCCAGCTCCCGCTCGACAGCGCCCAGCGATGCATCGAGAATCTCGATCATTTCATCGATCTGCGACGCGGTGATGATCAGCGGCGGGGTATAGAGCAGATGGTCGCCCACCACGCCATCGACCGTTCCCTGACCCGGATACGACACCATCCCTCGTTCGAAGGTGGCTTCGCCCACCCGCTTGCTGACGCGCGCCTCCACCGGGAAGGGCCGCTTCGTCTCCCGATCGGCCACCAGTTCGACACCGAGCATCAAACCGAGTCCCCGCACATCGCCGATGATCGGGTGGCTCGCCATCAGCCCGGTCAGTTGTTCCTCGAAATATGCCCCCACCGTCGCCGCATTCTCGACCAGCTTGTGCTTCACCGTATAGTCGAGCACCGCCTTGCCGATCGCGGTCGAAAGCGGATTGCCTCCGGCTGTATGCCCGATCACGAACGAACCGCCCGTACCGCGCACCGCCCCGACGATCTCCGGCCGCACGATCACCGCGCCCAAGGGCGTATACCCACCGGAGATGCCCTTCGCGCACGCGATCAGGTCGGGCTGGGCATCCCAGTGCTCGATCCCGAATTTCTTCCCGGTTCGCCCGAACCCGGTCATCACTTCATCGGCAATGAACAGAATATCGTTCCGGTCGCAAATCTCGCGAATGCGCTCGAAATATCCCGGCGTCGCCGGCACGGCCCCGGTCGTCGCCCCCACCACCGGTTCGGCGATGAACGCCGCCACATTCTCGGCTCCGACCTGCTGCAGCACATAGTCGAGCTGATCGGCTTGCGCCAATCCATACGCGACGGGATCTCCCTTCGCGCCGCGATAGGCATAACATGGACCGATATGCGGAGATGGCGGCAACATCCCCTGATAGTTCTTCCGCCTGCCCGCATTTCCCCCATAACCGAGCGATGCCAATGTCGCCCCATGGAAACTCTGCCACCGCCCGATGATCAGTTGCTTCGAGCCTTTGCCACGGTCGCGCTGGTATTGCATCGCGATCTTGACCGCGTTCTCGGTTGCTTCCGACCCCCCGGAAACGAACCAGACGCGTTCCAGTCCCGGCGGCGCGAATTCCCGCACCACCGTTTCGGCGCACGCTTCGATCGCCTCGGTCGAGAACATATGCGTCGGCGCATAGGCGATCTGCGATGCTTGCTCGACCATCGCGTCGACGATCTCGGACACTCCGTGCCCGATATTCACCACCGATGACGACCCAGCCGCGCCATCGATGTAGCGCTTCCCCGTCGAATCCCATAGATAGATCCCCTCGCCGCGCACCACGGTCGGATACGACCGCTGCAGATCCCGATAGATGACCGGCGTCGTTTCCTGATCGATCACTGACATGCTCGTCTCCCCTCGCTTGGTTTCGCTCCCGTCATTCTATCGCCGCCCGCGCGCGTTCAGGCGACGATCCCGCCTTGAACTCGAACGCAACCCCGGTCAGACTCTTAGGAAGAAGCACGACCATCGAGCGCTCATGCTCCAACCCCGAGGATATTCATGACAGCTTCCGACCAGACGACACCGCCGATCGCCCCGGCAACCGCGCCGCCCGTGCTCGTGTTGAACAAAGATCTCTTCTTCGGGGTGACCATCGCCAACACCCTGCGCGCGCTCGGCTACACACCGCGGACCGCCCGCTCATCCGGGTCGCTCCAGGAAGGCTTGCAGTCCAGTCCGGAAACCGCCTTGGTCATCGTCGATATCACCGCCGTCGACGATTGGGACGCGCTGAAAGACGTGCTCGCATCGTCCCCGGACGTTCCGGCGATCGCTTTCGGGTCGCACACCAATGTCGAAGGACTCCGGTCCGCCAAGCGTATCGGTATGACCCGTGTGTTCTCCAATGGCGAGTTCCATCGCACCATGGGCGATACCATCAGCCGCTACGCCCGCCCGCGTTCCTGACACGAGATTCGCGGCAGAGGGCTCCAACCCGTCATCCGTCCCGAGCGGGAGCGCGCGGAGCAGCACCCGCTCCTTCGTGCAAACGAGAAACGGTCAGGATGAGGGGAAGCCGGCCATGACCGCCCACTATCGAACGATCATCGTTGGCGCCGGCATCGTCGGGATGCCGGACCGCATCGTGCGCGGCATCCGCGCCAGCACCGGCGATATTACCTGCGATGAGCTCGTCCTTTGCGGTGGCATCTGGGGACCGCTTCTCGGCAGATCGACCGATACCCCATCCCGCTCCATCCAGAGCGCGCATCCCCATGTTCGCTCGACCCCGCTCCCGGAGCCCGAGTATCTGGCGTATGAGCAGATCGTCCAACCGCTCTGGCGGCATCAGGACCATTCCGAACACCGAGCTCACCATCGAATACTTCGCCACGCCCGACCCGGCAACGGCCACAAAGACGCCGCTGATATCGTGAAACGTTGGGCAATAGGCAATAGGCAATAGGCAATAGGCAAACGTACGGCATGCCGCCACCGACCCACCACCTCGTCGTTCTATTTCCTGTTTCCTATTTCCTATCTCCGCTCTCGATCCACTCTCGATCCACTATTGCCTATTGCCTATTGCCTTTTGCCTCGTTCTCGTCACTCCCTACTGGGTGCCCCCGACGCCCTGATCTTCCCGGCGCCCGCCTCCGCATCCGCCCATTGCTCGATGTTCAGCTCGACCACCATCCACCCCGCTGTCGGCAGATGATCGGTCGATTTTGCCCCCCGAAAACGGTCGGCCAGTTCCTCCAGCCCCGGATTGTGCCCCACCAGCACGATCTTCTCGAACCCATCCGGGAACCCCTGGATCACCTGCACCAGCTCATTCTCGGTCGCCCCGTACACCTCCGGAATCACTCGCCGCTCGCCGGTGAATTGCATTGCCTCAGCGGCCAGATCGCCCGTCTGCACCGCCCGAATCGCGTTCGACGTCACCAGCAAATCCGGCATCCCGCTCGCCTCGAAAATCTCGCGTCCCGCCTCCGTCGCCCACCGTCGCCCCGGCTTCGTCAGCTCCCGCGCCTGGTCTCCCGCTGGATTGGCCTTTTCCGTCTTCGAATGCCGCAAGATGATCAACGTCTTCATATTTAGTTAGCCCTCCTCGATCGTTCCCCCCACGGGAATGATCGTCGCAACTCCTCCGGACCCCGGACCCCGGACCTCAGGGTATCCTGTCACAGATCGTTCGAACCGCATCAACGCGAAAGGCCGCATCCCATGGACCGGAATCACCGATTCATCGACAAGGTCGTCATCGTCACTGGAGGCGCTGCCGGTATTGGCAATGGTGCGGCCCAGGCGTTCGCCCGGGAAGGCGCATCCGTGGTCGTCGCCGATATCGACGCCGATCGCGCCGGTCTCGCGGCCAACGAGATCGTCGCGGCCGGCGGAGCCGCCATCGGCGTACCCACCGACGTTCGATCCAGCGCCGCCGTCGAGAACCTCGTCTCCACCGCCGTTTCGACCTTCGGTGGAATCGATGTCCTCTTCAACTCCGCTGGCATCAACCTCTACGGTACCGTCGAGACCTTCTCCGAAGAAGATTGGGACCGTCAATTGGGTGTGAATCTGAAGGGCTCGTTCCTGACCTGTAAATACGCCATACCGGCAATGCGCAAACGCGGTGGCGGCTCCATCGTCAACACCTCGTCGGTGCAGGCATTCGCATCCCAGAAGACCGTCGCCGCATATGCCGCGTCCAAGGGCGGCATCGTCAGTTTCACCACCACGGTCGCGCTCGACCATGCCGCCGAGAACATACGCTGCAACTGCATCGCCCCGGGTTCGATCCGCACCCCCTTGCTGGAAATGGCCGCCCGCAAATTCGGCAGTGACGACATCGAAGCCACCATCGCCGAATGGGGCCGCGCCCACCCCATCGGTCGGGTCGGCACGGTCGAAGAAGTCGCCAACCTCGTGCTCTTTCTTGCCAGCGACGAAGCCAGCTTCTGCACCGGCGGCTGTTACCGGGTCGATGGCGGCCTCTTGTCACCGCTGCCAGTCTGACCGGTATGCGCATAGACGCGGGATAGGGCAGCAGTCGTTCCCGCGCGCGGGAACGATGTGGGCGAGGAAACCAGAGAACGCTTCGCCCCAACGACCGCGCGCCGCTCCGTCTCGATCCGCCCGAACCCATCCCAAAAATCGTTCCGGCAACCTATTTACATTGGACAGCTTCACTGCTAGTGTGATGCGATACGTCGATAGCTGATCGACCGCCCGAATCGAATAGCCCCAGGTGAGGTCCCCTATGCCGCGCTTTCCTCGATGGACCACCGCCGTGAATCCTCCACCCTCCTCCGCGTTCATAGCGAACGCACAATTCGGCTCCGGAAACCAATGCGTCCTTGGGATCGCCGGCACCGTTTCGCTCGGTCCCGATACTGGGCAGACATTCCGGGGCACCCTGACGATCTCGATCGGCCAGGATGGCGCCATCGATTCGGGCACGATCCAATTCCAGGATGGAACCACCGCTCCGGTCGTCGGCCAGGCAAATGGCCGCTCGATCCGCCTGCGCGCCGGTTCCGATCCCTCCTCGGTGATGACCTTCGTCGGCAGTGGCGCAACCTCCCTCGATCAATGCACCGGCGAATTCTCCGGCGCGTTCTCGGGGCCTGGTCTGCAGGACATCGGCGTCTGGATCGCAAGCGAAACATTGGGAGCCTGACCGCGATGGATGACAAGACATTCGATTCCTGGACCCGATCCCGTGCCGCCACCACCAACCGCCGCTCCATGCTCGGGTGGTCGCTCGCCGCGGGGGTGGCCACCGCGCTCGCACGCTTCCAACCGGCAAAAGCTCAATTTGGAGGCGGAGGAGGCTGCACCTGGTCGGTGACGCTGACCTCTTCGCTGACGACTGGGAGCTCGGTCGCCGGCACGCTCGTCGTCCAAATCGGCGACGACGGTGCGATCGACACCGGCACGCTTTCCCTGGCCGGCCAAGCTCCCGCGCCGCTCACCGGGCAGGTGACTGGAGTGGCCATCGATCTGCTGGCCTCGCTCGGCGATGGCACTACCGCCTCGCTCACAGGCGTCGCGAACGGATCGTTCACCACATGCCCAAGCTCGATCGCCGGATTTCTCGCCAACCCCGATAGCGGCCAGCTCGGCACCTGGCAGGCCACATCCGGTTCCAGTTCCGGTTCGGGCGCCGGGTCCAGCTCGGGTACCACCGCGCCCCCGCCCGCCCAGGGCGCCGGGAGCGGCTCGGGCAACGGAGGCAGCTCCGGCAACGGAGGCGGCTCCGGCCAGCAACCGGCATGTCTGGAGCTGCATAGTCAATGCAACGCCAGTAGCGAGTGCTGCTCGGGCTGGTGCACCGACAACGAATGCCGCTCCTGTGGCGATACGATCTGCGGCGAAGACTGCATCGTCCTCTCGGACAATCTCGCCCATTGCGGCGCCTGCTTCAACGCCTGCGATACCGATACGCAAACATGCGAAAACGGCGTCTGCACCGGCGGCGATGACGGAGGCGGCAACGGGGGTGGCGGTGGCTGCACCGATCTCGGCGGTGGCTGTGGCTTCAGCGCCCAGTGCTGCAGCGGTTGGTGCAACGGCGGCACTTGCGCGAGTTGCGGCATGGTCGTCTGCAATGATATGTGCGTCGATACCGGCTCCGACAACAATAATTGCGGCAACTGCAACAACATGTGCATCGGAACGAGCTGCCAGAACGGATCCTGCCAATAGGCATCGCGACGCTGGAGGCCGCGCGGGCATGGATTCGAACCGATTCGACACCTGGACACGTAACCGGGCACTCCGCCTTTCGCGGCGCGATGCATTCCGATTGGCTGGCGTCGGAACCGCATCCGCCGCGCGTGCCGCCAGACCTCTGGAGGCATTCGGGCAACCAACCTGCACTCTGACATTGCATGGCGAAACGGGAGCAGGTCCCTCTGCCCCAGCCGTGTACGACGGTCTCCTTCAGTTCGTCGCCAATGCGGATGGAACGCTCGTCCAGACATCGTTCACTCCGAGCGGGGGCACGGCGAGTCCGGCAAGCGGCTCTGTCACTGGCCGCGCCTTCGATCTGTCGATCGCGCTGAGCTCGGGACAGACCGTCGTACTTGCCGGAACAACAGACCAGAAAGGTCCGGCCTGCCCGACCGCTGCTGCCGGTATTCTGAGTGGTCCGCAACCCGGCGATCTCGGCGGTTGGCAAGCGGTGGCCGGGACGTCGGCCCCTGCCGGCCCGGTAACCTCGAATCCAGGGAGTGCTGGCGCCGGATCGCAGGCCGTCTCATCGTGCCCGCCCGGCCAGACTCTTTGCGGCGGCGCGTGCACCGATCCCACGACCGATTCGGAAAACTGCGGGAGCTGCGGCACGGTTTGCGACAGCGGCGAATGCAACAGCGGACTGTGCGGCAGCGGCAGCACATGCATCCCGGACGGTGAAGCGTGCCGGGTGCCGGCGGATTGCTGCAGTCTGCTCTGTCCCCACGATCCGCAGTTACCAGGCGTCTGCGGGTGCTCGCAGGTCGGGGGCGTCTGTCGGGGTATCGATGACTGCTGCCAACAAGGAGGAGACTCCCAGGTCGCCTGCCTCGGCGGTGCAAACGACGACCGTTGCATCGTTGTGCGCGGCGCATGTACGTCCGATTCCGACTGCCTCGGCCAATCCTGTGTGAACGGCATGTGTGGTTCGGGCTGCGCTGACGATGGCGCGCCATGCAACGGGCCGGCCGACTGTTGCTCCCAGGAATGCCACTTCGGCCTCTGCGGCTGCGCGAAATTGGGTCAGTCGTGCAATGAGGCTATCGACTATTTCTGTTGTGACGGCGCTCCGACCATTTGCCTCAACAATACGTGCTGCATCATGAATGGCTCCCCCTGCTCCGCCGACGCGGATTGCTGCGATTACATCCAGGGGAATGGCTCCTGCACGAACGGCGTCTGTGTACGGCCCACTTGATCGTCACCACCTGAGGTTTCTGAGCATCGGAGGCAACAATCATGGACTCGAAGCGCTTCGATGACTGGACCCGCAATCGGGCACTCCGTCTTACCCGTCGCGACGCGCTTTGCGTATTGGGCGCCGGCGGCGTCGTCACCGCGTTGCCAGCGTCTGCCGCAAACGTGCTGGCTCAGGGAACCTGTCGTCTGACCGTCCACGCCGAAACCGCCGCCGGTCCCTCCGCCCCGAAAACGTGTGACGGCATCCTTCAATTCACCCTGGGACCGGACGGGGCCTTCACTCAGGCTTCGTTCGCGTCCACCGGCGGGACCGCGCAACCAGCCACGGGTCAGATCACCGGCCGCGCGATCGACCTCCAGATCACCCTCTCCGCTGATCGGACCTTGACCCTTTCCGGGGTGGCGGACCGGCCCATCTCGACCTGCCAGGCACGCGCCGCTGGCATCCTCTCCGGCCCCCAGCCCGGCGATCTCGGCGTCTGGCACGCCAGCTCCGATGGCGCAGCTCCCGTCACGACCTCCAGCCAGATCTCGACGAACGCGAACCCGCCGCCGTCCGGACCGAGCTGCCCGGCCCCATCGTTTCCGTGCGGCCCGAGCTGTTGTCCCTCCGACGCGATCTGCGCCGATACCAATCAAGGGATCTGCATCTGCCCAGATGGAACGATCCAATGCGGCTTTCGTTGCGTGCCAGGCTGCCCGAATGGGCAAACGCTCGATCTCGATCGCTGCACTTGCTTTTCCACCTGCACACCGGATCAGGCAGCCTGCAGTTCCGATGGCGAATGCTGTGGTGGTCTCTGCGATAACGGCTTCTGCGGAAGCTGTGCTGGACTCGTTTGTGGTGACGCGGGCTGCATCGATCCAATGAACGACCCGAACAACTGTGGCGCATGCGGAAACGTCTGTGTCGACGACACGGGATTCTGTCTTGGTGGCGTCTGCCAGTGCATTCCCGACAACGAACCGATGGGCTCGTCCTCCAGCTCCTGCTGCGCGCATGACGTCAAACCGGATGGCCGCTGTGGCTGCTCCCATTTGAGAGAAGCCTGCAGTTCCGTCGGCCAGTGCTGTGACAACGCATCGGGCGCGGTATGTCTTCCCGGTCCGAACGGCTTCGACGCGTGCTGCATGTTCCCGGGCGGCGCTTGTACCGCCGACGACGGTTGCTGCTTTGGAAAACCCTGCATCGGTGGGGTTTGCACCGACACCGGTTGATGCCCCTATCGAGCATTCGGACGATCGTTGTTCTGAGGAAAATGTGATGGACGCGCCGCGATTCGATGCATGGACTCGTACCCGCGCCACGGGCGCCAACCGCCGCTCGCTCCTTGGTTGGTCGCTGAGCGCTGGCCTCGCCGCGGTCTTCTCACGGCTCGCACCGGCAGCGGCCCAGTTCGGCGCTGGCGGTTCCTGCACATATTCGGTCGCGCTCACCTCGTCCCTGGCAAGCGGCGGTTCTATCTCCGGCACATTGGTTCTCGATATCGGAGACGGCGGCGCAATCGACAGCGGCACGCTCACCCTGGCTGGCCAATCCCCTGCGCCCATCGTCGGGCAGGCGACCGGACCGGCCATTGCATTGCTGGCATCGCTCCCGGACGGCACGAGCGTGTCGCTCACTGGTGTGGCGAGCGGTCCAATCGCGGGCTGTTCCGCTCCGGTTGCCGGCGTTCTTGCCAATCCGGATACCCATCAGCTCGGCACCTGGCAAGCCCAACCTGGCGGTTCCGGACAACCATCCGCTCCTCCACCCGCCGATTCTGGTCGATCGGTCCCGACCGAAACCGGCTCCAGCAACCAGCCTCCTACGGCCTGCGATCCCCCGAAAATGGTCTGCGGTTCCGCCTGTTGCCCCGCCGGCGCGGATTGCTATGACGCCAGCACGGGCGGGTGCGCCTGTCCAGACGGCACCGAGGAATGCGATATCGCCTGTTTTCCAAGCTGCGCCGATGGTGCTCCGCTCGATCCCATCACCTGTCTCTGTCCCACGGGATGAGTGAGATCCTGCATTTCGATGGTCATAGCGCCTCGGCCCAGGGAGCGCGCACTATGCCGCTGCTGAAGGAGCATGTCCGCGTCCCTGCGAGAACGATACGAGCCCTGAGCAGCCGAATTCCGGCGGTGGCCCGGTTCGAGAAACGTTCGGCCGAGCTGATGACCTTCGCGCGATCGAACTGTTCTTGCCTCGTCTGTGACACCACCAATACACCAACCGAATTCGATTCCATTCCGGCAAGCGCTCTCCAAGGCCCTCGACCGGGACACCTTGGCAAATGATGTCTTCAAGCGCGAATATCTCCCGGCGCCCACCGCGCTTCCGCCGGACATCCCCGGAAACAACCCCGGGGCGGCGCTCTCCACCGGCGTCGAAGAAGCCCCAGCCCTGCTCCCGGACAACGACTTCGATCCCCAGTGACGGTCTCCTCGACGCCTTGGACCCATGAATGCAGCAGTGACCGGCGTGTCATTCTGATGTCGGCTGTGCGAATACCGGGTCGGGACAATGGCGCTTGGCGCCTCCGAGGTGCACTGATCCCGAACGCGGGTGCGCCGGGTATCGTCATCCGTCAGTTGGCGTACAATCCCGGCGCCTACCCATTCGACAGCATCGTGTGATCTCCTCGAGGAGTGCATCCTGTCCACCCAGCATCCCAGAGTGAACTGCCCAGTGTGTCATGCCCCCGTCGCGCCTGGCGACCGCTTCTGCGAGCGATGCGGCGCCGCGCTCCCCACCACGGCTGCGGCGACCGAATCGGAGCCGTTCGAGCTGCCATCTTTCCCCCAGCCCGAGCGAACGCGCAGACTCCGGTCCAGACGCAGACCCCGCTGGTACAACCGCTGGCCGGCCAGAATCGCCGCGCTCGTGCTGCTGCTGGTCGCCGGTTCCGGCGCCTATGTTTGGATGCGCGTCGATCGCACGATGACCGAGATCAACAGTCTCAGCACGCTCCCTCCCTATATCCAGGACCATACCGTTTCCGAGATCGATGGCACGCCCATTGTCGACCTAGCATCGATCTCGCTTCCCCCGACGCGCGTCGGGCCACCACCCACGGTCGTCGTTCCCGAATACGAGGGAGCCAGCCCCGGTGGACCCGTACGCCAAACAGCCGTTGCCTTGCTGCGCAATGGATCCCCCGCGGCGGTGAGCGCCGCCGCGTCAGGTGTCGTGGCATCTCCCGTCGTGGGGTCGCCTGTGGCGGCCACTCCGATACCCAATGGCGATGCCCAGGCAGAATCGATGCTGGCCGCTGGTATGACCTTCGATACCGGCCCCGCCCAGACAGCGGTTGCCGAAGCGGCGGCTCAGCGCACGCGGACTCCGACCCCTTCCGGATCCTGACAATCGAACGCGATCATTCCCTTCCAATCGGGCATCGAAGGCATCACAACCCGCGCCGGAACTGCTATGCTAGCAAGAGCCCATGCATCGCAATTTTGTCGAGCACGAGGAGATATCTTTATGCAGCCTCAGGCGACTTCCCAACGGCAATGGACGAAACGGCGCCCATTCGGGTCGATACGGGTCGCCGTGGCGCTGATCGTGCTTCTCGGCAGCAGTGCGCTCTTCGCCGCGCAGCCCGTTTCCGCGGCTGGCGCCCAGCCCATGACCCTCCTCGTCATGGGCGTCAATGCTCCCCCGGACACCGCGATCGATGTCGGCGTTCGGCCGATCGCGCTGACTGTCATGCATATCGATCCCGCGACCGGCCGTTGCGCCAATCTCGCGATTTCCTCCGACTCGCTGGTGGAATTGCCTGGATACGGGGAATCCAAGATCCGCCATGCGCTGATGGTCGGCGGCATCCCATTCCAGCAACTGGTGACCGAGCTCTATCTGGGTATCGATATCGATCATTACCTCCTGGTCGACTTCACCAGTTTCGAGAAGCTCATCGATGCGGTCGGCGGTATAGAGGTGAACGTTTCCCCGGATTTGACCAGTCCATCGGTCCCCAATGCGGGTCCCCAACGGATCAACGGGACGAACGCCCTGGCCCACGCCCGCTATGGCGGTGGTGGTGATTTTGTGCGAATCCAACGCCAGCAACAATTGATCAATGGCATCATCGCGCGCATGGATGGGATGAACTTCCTCACCAAGGCGAACGATGTGGACCAGGTTGTCAAAGATCACCTGCGCACCGATCTCGATCTGCAGGGATTGGCGGCCGCCGGTCGCTATTTCAACGATTACTGCGCAAACGGGGAAATGACGCAAGACACCATTCCGGGCGACATCGTCTCCGATTCCATCGTCGATCCCCTGCTCGGTGTGCCCCTGTCGTATGTCGTGTCCGATCCCGCGGTCGTGCAGGCAAAGGTCGATCAACTGATGGCCGCCTAGGACGTCGTTGAACTGCTCGGATTCATCAAACGTGAACGCGGCCGGCTGGAGCGGTGCGCCGTGTCCCAGCCGGCCGCTTTTCGTCGAGCTCACCCCCACGCCACGCGTCTATCGAATTGCCAAACGCACAATAGATGTTCTGACGTCGATCATCGCCGTGATCGTATTGGCGCCCCTCTTCGTGGCAGTGGGATTGGCAGTGCGCCTGACCTCAGGGCGGCCGGTGCTCTTTCGACAAACGCGGCTCGGCCTCGGCGGGCAACCATTCCAACTCTATAAATTCCGGACCATGGCGCCAGATGCCGAGGCGGCCCTCCATCGAGTTCGCGACCGACAAATCGCACTCGATCCAACCGATCCGATCGTCAAACCCGACGAAGAGAGTGCGCTGATCACCCCTTTCGGTCGATTCCTGCGCACGACCAGCCTCGACGAGCTCCCGCAATTCCTGAATGTGCTCAAAGGAGAAATGTCCCTGGTCGGGCCACGGCCACCGCTACCTCAAGAGGCCGCCGCCTATACCCCGCGGCAGGCCCGGCGGCTCTCGGTCGCGCCCGGACTGACCTGTATCTGGCAAGTCTCCGGCCGCTCCACGATTTCTTTCGACCGCTGGATCGAGATGGACCTCGACTACATCGACCGCCGCTCCCTCCGTCTCGACCTCTGGATCCTCTTACGAACCATCCCCGCCGTCCTCAGCCGCCGAGGAGCCCGGTGAACACTGACCGCCACTCCCCGCAGGTGTGGGAGCGCGTCGACGAGCTGCTGGCGCTCGGCGATCCTCCGCCACCCGAGCTCCGCGCGATCGCCGGATGGCGCGCCAGCGAACGCGGCGATACCGAAACGGCAGAACGCTTCCAGGATGACCGACGCGCGATCGCCTTTGGCAGCGTCTCGGTACGCCCCCTGCTGGAGCGAATACGCGCCGCCACCGGCCAACCGATGCTCCTACTGAAGGGCCCCGAAACAGCCGCGGTCTATCCCGTATCCGGAGTGCGCCCCTATGGCGATCTCGATCTGCTCATGCCGGATACCGTCCAGGCCGAGGCGGACCTGCTCGCCGTCGGCTTCAGGCAATGGGCTTCACCGCTCTCGGGACCCGTTCCATGGCACCATCATCGCATTCCGCTCCACTTCGGGACCACGCCGCTCAGTATCGAGCTCCACCGCGATCCCGGCTGGCTCACCTGGATGACACCGCCCTCGAACGCCGAGCTCTTCGCCCGGTCGGTCCCCAGCGTGACCAGGGTGGATGGCGTGGTCGCCCTGCCCAGCACCGAAGCCACCCTCTTTCTGGCCATGCACTCCTGGCGGCACGGCCCCTACCACTCGCTCTTACACATGATCGATATCGAGCTGATGCGCCAGCGCGCCGACCCAGCCGCACTCGACGTTCTCGCGCGTCGTTGGGGAATCGGACGGGTCTGGCAGCACACCACCCGCCTGCTCGACTGGTGTTTCCACGATCCCTCGTTGCCACTCTCGCCGCTGCAACGGATGTGGTCGGCGCATATCCGCTCGGGCCGGGCACGATCCCGCCGCGCCGCCGGAATTGCCATCCGGACCAAATCACTGGCAGCCCCATCGCCAAGGATCGCCATCCGCTCGATCGGCACCGATGTCGAGCGGACATTTACGCCGTTGGAGGAGGAATCGTTTTCGACAGTGGTTTCGCGGAGGATTCGGAACTTACGAGGATGGTTCTAGGCAAGGATGCCCATCGGGATCACAGATGCCAACCCGCATCACGCTCTTTTATGACTTTTGCCGGCGCGCCCACCGCTGTGACATTTGCTGGCAAGTTGCGAGTGACGACTGCTCCAGCTCCGACAATCGACCACGCACCAATTTCGATTCCCGGGATGATTCCTACATTCGTACCAGTTTCGACGCCCTCGTCCAGCTGGACGTTACCCGAGACATTTGTTCCCGGCGACAAAGTCACAAAGTCGCCGAGAGAGGAATCATGCCCAATCGTGACCGCCAGATTCAATGTGACAAAGCGTCCAAACTGAATATCATTGGAAATCGCCCTCGATCCGATCCAGATTGTGCTGATAGCCGGTCGAAAAGTTATCGAACCCCACCACCTCGTGACCGTCATGCACGAGACGCTGTACCAGGTGAGATCCAATGAAACCCGCGGCTCCGGTGACCAGAATCTTCACGCGGCTTCTCCGACATGCTCGGCAATCCGCTCGACCACATACGAAACCTGATCCACCGTCATCTCGGTAAAGAATGGAATCGCGAGTGTCGTCTTCGCCACCGCCTCGGTCACCGGAAAGTCGCCGGGCGCGAACCCGAAGGTCTCTCGATAATACGGCTGCAAATGAATCGGCACGAAATAGGGCCGCACCGGAACGCCATCCGCCTGCAATTTCGGAATCAGCGCATCCCGATCGATCCAGTCATCGAGCCGGATCACATAAACGAACCAACTCATCCGCGTCGTTTCCGGTGCCACGAATGGCGTATGCACCCCATCGACCTCGGCGAACTGATCGGTATACCACTGCGCCACCTGAGCCCGTCTGTCCAGAATCTCATCCAAACGGCTAAGCTGCGACCGTCCAAGTGCGGCACTCATCTCGTCGAGCCGGTAGTTGTACCCCAGTCGCACATGATTCATCCATGTACCCGAATCGTCGCGTCCCTGGTTGGCCAAACTCCGCAGCACTTTGGCAAAGGCGGCGTCATCCGTCACGACGATCCCGCCCTCGCCGGTTGTCATCTGCTTGTTGGGATAAAAGGCGAATACCCCCGCTTTGACATCGGGATGAGCGCCAACTCGGAGTCCATTCCGTTCCGCGCCGATCGCCTCGCAACAATCCTGGATGATCGTGAGATCGTGCTGCCGCGCAATCTCGGCAATCGCTTCGATGTTCGCGGGTTGCCCAAACACATCGACCGGCACAACCGCTTTCGTCCGCTCCGTGACCGCCGCTTCCACCGCATCCGGATCGATATTCAACGTCACCGGATCGATATCCGCGAAAACCGGCCGCGCCCCTTGGTAGATCGCGCAATTCGCCGACGCTACGAAACTGAATGGAGAGGCAATGACCTCGTCCCCGGGTCCCACGCCGGCAGCCGCCAGCCCGATGTGTAGTCCGCTCGTACCGCTGTTCACCGCCACCGCATCGGATACGCCAATGAACGCAGCCACCGCTTCCTCGAACGCACGGACCTGAGGCCCCATACTCAATACAGGCGTATTCAGCACGGCGAGCACCGCGTCGCGGTCCTGCTCCGTCAAAGAAGCACTCGACAGCGGCACATCCTGCCGCTGTCGGATGGGACTCACCATGTGCTGTCCTCTTCTCTTTTCATCGTCGACGCGATCATCATGCGGATTCGCTCTGCTGCGCACTCGGGGGCGAGGGCGTACCTGCAAGCTCGAATCGATCAGCGGCTCGCACTTTTCGCAAGAGCGTCTGGCGGATCACGACCGGATCCCCTTCCTCGATGACATCGAACAATCGCTCCATCATCGTCTTGGAGGAGTGACTTCTTCTCGCCAAGCCTTCGTCGAGGATACGGATCTTCGCATTCGGCGTCGGTCTCGCCTGCTCGAAATCGAGCGCTAACTCCTCGAAGAGTTTCTCTCCCGGTCTCAATCCGGTGAACCTCACCTCGATATCGACACCCGGGCGCCGCCCCTTGAGTTCGATCAGCCGGTTGGCCAAATCGAGGATTCGCACCGGTTCCCCCATATCGAGCATATACACGACCCCAGTATCGCCGAATGCCCCCGCCTCGATAATGAGTCCAGCCGCTTCCGGGATCGTCATGAAATATCGCATCATTCCTGGATCGGTAATCGTCACCGGACCACCAGCCTCGATCTGCCGTTCGAAAAGTGGAACCACGCTCCCCCGGCTGCCGAGCACATTCCCGAACCGCACCGAGCATGTACTCAGCCCCGTCATCGCGGAGACATCCTGCACGATCAGCTCAGCGACTCGCTTGGAGGCGCCCATGACACTGGAAGGGTTGACCGCCTTATCCGTGGAAACGAGCACAAAACGCTCGACCCTTGCCTGAGCCGATGCCATCGCCATCGTCCAGGTTCCACCAATATTCGTTCGCACGGCCTCCTGCGGATAGTCCTCCATCAATGGCACATGCTTATACGCCGCTGCATGGAAAACCACATGCGGCTCGCTCTGTCGCCTCAATCGATCGATCTGGTCCGCATCGCAAACCGAGCCAACCACAGGAATGAATTTTGTCGCGAGATCGCGCCGCGCTAATTCCTGCTGCAGATCGTAGAGCTCGCTCTCATTGACATCCAGCCCATAGATGACCGCTGGTTCGCCTCGCAACGCCTGCATGACGACTTCCCGGCCAATCGAACCGACCGCGCCCGTAATGAGCACTCGCTTTCCGCCCAGGAACTTCTGCGCCCGGATGGGACTCACCTCCACCACGGGGCGGCCGAGCAAATCATTCACTGGCACGGTCAACAGGGCCGTCGGGGACGTGCCCTTCAGGATCTTCCCAATTGGCGGCATTGCGAACACAGATGCGCCCGACGCTCGCGCCATCTGCGTCAAGCGCTGCATCTGCACCGGACTCGCCGATGGTATGGTGATCACCACCGACTCGATACGTTCTCTGGAAACGACGGCACTCGTGGCTTCGACCGTGCCGAGGACTGGCACACCATGTATCTTCGTTCCAACCAGCTGCGGATTATCGTCGACGAGCGCAACTGGCCACAGCCCAATGCTGTGATTTCGCTGCAGCTCCCGAATGAGAAGCGTGGCCCCTGCTCCCGCCCCGATCAGCAGGGTTGGACTCAAGGGGCGCGCCTCATCTTCAACACCAATCGGCATTGGCGGAATGGCGAGCGCAGACGCTCCAGGACGCCTCCCAACCATGCGGAATGGCGAGCGCAGACGCTCCAGGACGCCTCCCAACCATCTTGTGATGAACTGTTGCGTAGGTGAGAGCAGCGGCTGTCCGCACCATCCGACCGGCTGTCACGAGTACATCCGATCCGAGGATTAGGGATGCACGACCGAGGATCCGAGCATCGCGCTCGAGTGACCAGTGCCGCAGATAATAAAGGTCGTATTCGAACGCTCGGATACGATCGTAATCGGAACGTACCTGCCGTAACCGCACACGCGCAAGACTGATCAATCCGGGTCGTACCAATATGCGGGCCTCGAAAAGTGGGTTTTCGGCAATCGCTTGATCGAGTATGTCGCGGGAGACCGGCACTGGCCCCACAAGCGAAAGCTGCCCAGAGAGCACGTGGACAAGCGCGGGCACGCCATTCAAGTGCGCTCTCCGAAGATTCCGGTCGATCGATATGCTGACGCGGTCTGTGCGCGAGCCCACGCTGGCATCCACCGGCCGCGGAGCAAACTCCACGATCGTTATCGGGGCACCGAATGCACCAACTAGTTGGTGCCGCTTCAGGAAGTGAGATGGCCCGAATACAATGCGGTACAACACGCTGAGCAGAATAAGCAACGGTGCGGCGACAATGAGCATAACCGCCGAAACAAAAAGCTCGGCGCTCCTTCGCACTGCTCTGGCGACAGGAGAACGGCGAGGGATCGTACGCTCAAACTGATCGACGGTCTCCTCCACGGAAGGATCTACTCGCCCGAAGCGGGACTCCAACTCCGATCGCACCGATCTAACCGGAGTAATGCGCGCCAACGTCCCAATGGCCGGCAGCGCCTCTCCGAAGGCAGAATCGTCTACGAGGATTTCAGAGAACTGCGCTCCATCGAGGACGTGCGCTGCAGCGTCGAGAGACGTCACCCAAACCGATGCATCGGCAGCGTCCGTCTTCCCAGGCCAGCGAGCCGCATGGGCAAGTGCCGCAACTAGGGCCGCTTCTCCGCTATCACCGACGATCAAAAATCGTCCAGACCCGACTGATGGAAGTACGTTCATCGGCTTACCGGCCAGAGATCGCCTCTGGTTACTGCTCGAACTTAGAAACCGCCCATCGTGATTCCGACAATTCCGACCCTCGCACGAAAACTGACAATCAAGCCCTCTCGGGTAATAGCATCAGCATCTGGCTAGCACTCCCGCCGCAACAGAGACTCCGAAGGCAGATCCCATGCGAATGAAATCGAATTGTTTGGGCAGAGACCAATGTATCACATATATCCGGTATCCGGCCTTCGGAAAGCTCCCACAGTACGCGTTCCCAGGAATTTGTCGCACGCTATCGGTTCATCTCAAGCAGCATTTCCAGTATTTCCGGATTTTTCAATTTGGCGTGGGACGAAGAAACCCGGAAAAGCTCCTCAGCAGTCCGATATTTGCGCCAGGTCATCCTGATCACGCGATGGCTCAAATTCATCTCAACTCGCTTCTGCAGGCATCCCCGAGAAGGACATTCGACATCGGCACGGATGTATGGACCTCTCTGGCCATGCCACCATACACGCTTGCTTGGATCGCCCATATCATGCTCGTATAGGATACCTCTCGTAGTGCCTTGATGGAGTTGAGATATGTAACAGTAGAGATTCCCAAAAGTGGTCATTGCTCCTCTTCTTACACCCAGAAGAGCTTCACGGGATGGCTGAGACCGCTAACCAGCACTTCTATCACTATCACCTCTCCGATCGAGCAATGCACGGGGCTGCCACAGGCTGCCTTCCGCGCGCTCTACGGACCGATCTGCCAAAGATCTATGACTGCTTTGTGACACCACCAGCTGCAAGAAAAGCCAATTCCTCGGTATTTCCCAGGACATCGCCATGCTCCCAAAGAATGCCCAAGCTCACTTGCAGGTACGTCCATACTCGCCGTACAACGCACACGTTTCCTGGGTCGTGCAGATCCCTTGGCTGCTTGCCGCGCAGCAACAGCATGTCTCGCATCCATTCAGCTCATAGGTATTGCAATCGACGCCAACCCCTTCGAACCACACCGGCTGCGTGCCGCCGCCGAATGCCTGAACCGCTAATCGCCCCCGGCGTCACCGTCGCCCGCAACTCCATCATCACCCTTGGCTCCGTCCTCCTCCAATCCACCGAGCCAAACGGCATCTATCGCGGCAACCCCGCCACCCGCATCGCCACCCGCAAGTTGAACCCAGCCAGCTCCCAGATCCCAAATCCGCGTTCCTAACTCCCGGCTCGTCGCTCCCCCGCATCGACCGCGCGCTCGCATACGCCAACCGGTCCCATTTCCACCCGGCAAGACGTCCCTCCCCACCTCGCCAGCGCGCCCGACATTCCGAAAACCCAATGGAAAACTGGGTGTGATTAAGAAATGTCGGGGAGGGTGATACCCTCCGAGGTCTCAACCAAGCGAGACCCAGCGGTTGCCACCGCTGGGAGGGTATCCCCGTTGGACGATAGCATGATCCCGGCTGTGCTCGATGCGGTGCGTGGCCAGGTCCAGGAGCTCATTGCCAAGCTTGCCACCACCCCCGAGCTTGATCTTGGCATGGCCGAAACCGAGACGCTAGCCATGATGCGCCAACTCGGTGCACGGGTGCTGGAAGTTGGACTCGGGGCGCGGGTGCCCCCGGCGACGCGGTGGTGTCCGGCGTGTGGGGAGCGGGTGGAGGCGGAAGGGCGGCGGACCAAGCAGGTGCAGACCCCGCTGGGGTGGATCGCGGTGCCGCGGTCGTACGTGCGCTGTCGCCGATGTGGCTCGGCCTGGTGTCCGGTCGATGGGCCACTGGGGTTGCAGCGGGACAGCCACAGTCCGGGCGTGCGGCGGATGACCAGCCGGGTGGGCGCGTTGATGCCATTTGCCGTGGCGGCCGAGACGCTGCGCGACGTGTCTGGCATCCAGCTCTCGGCCAGTACGGTGCGGACGGTCACCGAGGGCGTCGGCCAGCGACAGGAGCAGCGGCGACAAGAACAGATCGCGCGGGCGTGGCGGGAGGGCTGGGAACCGGACCGCGCGTCACGCCCGGACCGGTGGTATGTTGGCATGGACGGGGTACGGATTCTGGGATGCGATGGGCAGGGGCGGGAGGTGAAGCTAGGACGGATCATGCGGGCCGATGCGTCAGTCCGGACGCAGAGTTGGTATGTGGCTGGGGTGGAATCAGCGGAGGCGTTCGGACGGCGGCTGGCGGTGGTGGCGCATGACCGCGGAGTCGACGCCGCGGTCCCGATGGCGGTGCTGGGTGATGGGGCGGCGTGGATTTGGCATCTGGCCGATGAGCACTTCCCGCAGGCGGTTCAGATCGTCGATTGGTTCCATGCCAGTGAACGGGTCTGGGCACTCGGGCGTGCGATGTACGGTGAGGATGCACCGCAGCTCGAGTCCTGGGTTGCTGCGCAATTGACGCGTCTGGCGGCCGGGGAGGCCATCGAGCTGGCCACCGACTGGGCGACCCGCGCGGTGCGGGGGGCGGCCGCTGCCGTCCGTGACGAGCAGGTGCGCTATTTCACCAATCAGGCAAGCCGGATGGCCTACGACCGCTACCGAGCCGCTGGATGGGCCATTGGCAGCGGCATGATCGAGAGCGGCTGCAAGGCCGTGATCGGCCAACGGCACAAAGGAGCCGGGATGCGCTGGAGTGACGCCGGCGCGCAAACCGTGGCCAATGTCCGGGTACTGCTGTTCAACAAGGAATGGGATGCCTATTGGGCTGCCGCTTGATACAACCGACGATTCCCAATCACACCCAAAACCACCCGCCCCCTTGCCAATCCGGAAGAACGCTGCTAGCATGACGATATCGACCTACTTCCGGCATCTGCATCCCCGTACCCGCCCTCCCACGATCGGCTGCCGAATCGAACTCGCGGCGGAACCCGAACCGGGCTTCCGCGTCCCGGCGCACCAGGCGAGGCCAGCCCATGCTCCGTCGCTTTTCCGGTTTGTGTCTTGCGCTGTCGCTCATCGTGGCGACAATCCTCCCAGCGCTCCCCCTCTCCATCGCCGCGCAAGATGCCTCGCCCATTGCGCTCACGGGAGATGAACCGGACGAAACCGGCGAATCCGCCCCCGGCGACCCCCTGTCCAGTCACGGCGACGACCCAGTCGAATCCGCGGAAGAACCCGGCAATACCCCGGGAAACGCCACGAACGTCCTTGTTTTCCCGCTGCCCAGCGTCTATGTCAGATTCGGAATCACCGAATCTGGCGGAAATACAACGGCCCTCGATCTGAGCCCCGGCCAAATCTCGTCATTGCCCACCGGATATCGCTCCGACAACGCGCGTTTCATCCAGGTCGAAACAACCGCAACCTACCAATACAACCTGCTCGTTTGCGTCATCTACGACGCCACAGCCTTCTCCATCCCCAAATCGGTCGATCTCCTCTGGCTCGATGGTTCCTCCTGGTCCCGGATCACCGACCCCGGCAATTCCGACGCCTTTTCCGCGACCATCTGCGGCTATGTACCCACACTCGGTTTGTTCGCCGCCGCCGAACCCGGCTCCAACCCCACGGCAATCCCGGCCGGCACTGAAACCCCCATCCCATCGGAAACCCCAGCCGAAACCAGCACCCCCACGCATACCGAGACCCCGTACCCAACGAGCACCTCCACTCCATCGCCAACAGACATCCCCACGCATACGGAAACACCGATCCCATCGCCCACTGCAACCGAAACGCCGTCGAGCACCGCCACCCCGACTCCGTCCGATACCCCAACCTCGACGAACACCTCGACGCCCCCCCCAAACCCAACCGATACTCCAACGGCCACGCCCACCTCGACGAACACCTCGTCGCCCACCCCAACCGCATCCGATACCCCGTCCGCGACCGCCACATCGACGAGCACATCGTCGCCGACCCCAACCGCATCCGATACGCCCTCTCCCATACCGTCGGCCACCGCCACGCCCACAGCATCCCAAACAACAACCAGCACCCCGTCCGCCACCCCCATTCCCACATGGACCGAAATCCCCACCGCATCGCCGACCGCGACGCCCACACCAACCTCGACCGGAACACCAACGCCGACGCTGACCGAGACCCCCACGCCCACACCAGCCACCGGCCAAACCCAGTTCGCTCTGCCAAACGTGTGGGTCATATTCAGTGAACCGCCCGCCTCGGGAACGACCTCCGGCGCCGTTCTCGATGGCGGTGCGCTGCCACAACTTCCGGTCCCCTGGCGCGCGGAAACCGCATGGTTCTTCTCCGTGAACACCCAGGTCGCCTTGACGACCCCCAAACAACTCTGCGTCCTCTTCCCGGCCACCGACTTCGTCGATCCGGCCACGGTTGCGCTGCTGCGTCTGGATGGCGCGGCATGGGTGTCGCTTTCCGGCCGAATCCTCACCGATCTCGACGACACCCAGGGAACGATCTGCGGTTATACCCCCACCCTGGGCGATTTCGCGCTGGTCGAGCGATTGCCATCCACCCCGCGTCCAACGAGCACGCCAAGCGCCACCCCCGCCCCGACGCGAACGCCCACATCGCTTCCCTCGTCAACGCCCACGCCCACGCCATCGCCGACCGTCACACCGTCGAGCTCACCGACCGCTACGCCAACAGCCTCACCCACCCCCTCGCAAACCGCCACGGCACTCCCGACCTCGACTCCATCCGCGACCTCGACTCCATCTCCCTCTCCAACCCCCACGCCCACACTCGCGCCAGGCAGCTATTTCCCGGACACCGTACTCCGGGCAACGACCGGCGTCCACCTTCGCCGCGCGGCAAGCACCAGCGCAGCGAGTCTCGGTGTTATTCCGAAGGGCGCGCTGGCCGTAGTGACCGGAGCATCGGTCTTTGCCGGCGGTCGATTCTGGATTCCGGCGACGGTTGCCACGCTCGGTTCGGGCTGGATCGCCGGGGAATATCTGACCCCGGTTGCCACGGCCACCCCGGCCAGGAGTCCGACGCCGACGGCCATTCCCAGTCCCACCGGAATTGGCTCCGCTCCGAACGCTACCAGCACCCGTCCTCCGGGTGGGTTCCTCGCCGGCGATTTCGTTCGCACCACGGCCTCACTCAATCTCCGGTCCGGACCCGCCACCTCCCGGCAGATCATATCGGTGCTGCCGAGCAAGACGATCGGTCAGATTACCGGCGATGGCGTGCGCAGCGGAAGCAATGTCTTCTATCCGGTGCTGTTCGATGGTCGTCCCGCCGGGTTCGTTGCGGGCGAGTATCTGCAATTGGTCTCGGCTACTCCAACACCGAGCCGGACGGTCTCGCCCACGCCAACGTTGGCCGGTGTCCCGATCCGCTTCACGACCGCCAACCTCAATATGCGCACCGGACCGGGAACCGGCTACAAAATAAAGGCAACATTGCCGAAAGGAACCCGCGTCTCGTTGACCGGACCATCCCAGCGCAGCGGCGGGTTCGATTGGTATCCCGTCGCCATCAATGGAATCGGCACCGGCTGGGTGGCAGGCAAATATCTCGCGCTGAATGGGCCCATCTAGGAACCGGTAATCGCTTCCGGGCGCCCCTCATACGAAATCCGACGATGACACTCAGGGGTGTGAGCCCAGCCGTTCAAGGGTGGGAACACCTCGGAGTACCTGGCTCATACCCAACGGTTCGAGCGGATTCCGTATCACTGGCTATCGGGTGCCAGAGGCTGGATCGGGCGCCGCGTATGCCAATCGGTTTCCGCCTGAAATCGCCCGGCCAGCTCCACCAACGCACGTTCGCTCCCCGCACGGCCCATGATTTCCAGTCCGGTCGGCAACCCGCGTTCGCCCAATCCATTTATCACACTGATCGACGGCGCCCCACACAGATTCCCGGCCGCTCCCAGGGAGGGCCCCCGATCCCGTCCGAACCAGGTATCGAACCGGTCCGCCAGCGGAATGGCGACATAGGGCATCGTCGGAGCAACGACGGCATCGAATCCAGCCAGCGTTTCATCCAGCGACCGCATCGCTTTGCGCCGAATCCGTAATGCCCGCAGGTAGTCGACCGCGGGCAATGCCAGCGCATGGTGCAGTCCGGCCCGATCCTCCGGCGCAGAGAGCCCCTGGCTTTCGCCGGAAACGATGAACTCCTCGAACGCCGACGCCGCTTCGGCCATCACGATCACGCTGGCGGCCGCATCCCACGGAATCGCAGGATCGAGCGAAGTCTCCTGCAAAACGGCGAAATCGGAAAGCACATCCAGCGACGCCGCGAAATTGGTCGCCACCTCCGGTTGAGCATCTTTGGCCGAATCGGCCAGCACCGCGATCCGCCACGGTCCCGGGGTCCGCTCTGCCTGATCCCAATCATCATTACTGGCAATGGCGCTCAGCACGGTCCGGCAATCGTCGGCCGTATGCGCCATCGGTCCGATCTTGTCCATCGTCCACGAGAGCGCCATTGCCCCCTCGCGGCTGACCAGTCCATACGTCGGACGTAGCCCGGTGATGCCATTGAAGGACGATGGGCAATGGATCGATCCCCACGTTTCGGTGCCGATCGCGAAAGGGACACAGCCAGCGCCCACCGCTGAACCCGATCCGCTCGACGATCCCCCCGCCCACGAATCCGCTCCCCAGGCGCAGATGCCCGGTCCGTTGAAGGCCGCATCCGGTTGCTCGTACCCGAAACCGCCCGCGATCTCGACCATCGAAAGCTTCGCGCAGAGCACCGCGCCCGCTTCCTCGAGCCTCCGGATCACCTCGGCATCGCGGTCGAATTGCCGCTCCCGAAACGGCGCCGCCCCCCAGCTCGTCGGATAATCGGCCGTCGCCAGCAGGTCCTTCGCGCCATAGGGAATTCCGTGCAACGGACCGCGATCGACCCCGGCGCTCAGCTCATCTTCGGCCCGGCGGGCGGCGGTCATTGCCCGCTCCGGTGTCAACGTCGCCACCGCATTCAGCGACCGGCCCACCGTATCGAGCCGGTCCAAAAAGAGCTCCGCCAATTCGACTGGCGAGACCGCGCCGCTCCGGATCGCCGTTCCGAGGTCTGCGACCGTCGCAAATGCCAGATCGTCGTTCATCCCGATCACCGATCCTCGCTTCTATATGGACGAAACCCGATTTCCGGTTCGTCCGCATTGGTCAGGGGATACGCGCGCAAGGCGGTTCCCAGCGCGATCGACTGGCCAATGCGCTTTTTCACGAGCGCGGTCTGTTCGGCTGAGAGCGCCTGTGTGATGCGTGTTTCGATCATGCCGAATCGCTCGTCGATACCGGGCGTTGCCACTTCGATCCCGGTCCGGTCACTGTTTTCCGTCATATGTGGTCACCCGATTCCTGCGAAGCCAATACCGCCATGCTCCCGGCACAGTAGCCGAAGTGGACCGACCCTCGCTGTTGCGAATCCAACCGAATCGTGCACGCTGCTTCACCGGCGAAAAAGCGGTGCCGCAAAACACACCGAACCCGTGTCGCACGCGACACCCTTCGAGCTACTCGACAAAGAGAATACGAACAGAGAGGATTTCGTCTCCAACGCCCACATTGGATCGATTCTCGTGCGCCAGCGCGGCTCGGCGCGTCGCTTTCGCCGGTCGACATTTCGCCGAGGAGAACCTCCATGCGCACCGCCAGGCACGTCGCCACCCTGTTCCTGATCGCGGCGCTCCTGCTGCCCATCGCCGGTGATCCGGCCGGCAGATTCTTTGCCTCCGCTCAGGAGAACCCCCCACCCACCGTCGATAGCGACAGTGACGGCATCGCCGATGACATCGACACCTGCTACGACATCGCCAATCCCGACCAGCTCGATTCCGATGCGGACGGGATCGGCGACGCCTGCGACCTCACTCCATTCGGAGAACCCGTCATCGATGATGGCAACATCCCCGACTCGCAGGACCCACCTGACAGCAGCAATACCGCGAACGATGATGTCGACGGTCGAACCGGCGAATGCTCCGAGGAGGATGCGAATCCCTGCGTGCTTCCCGCGGCAGAGGAGCAGATTCCGGTCACCGTCCAATTCACCGACTCCGTCACCGGCGCGCCCGTTCCGTTCGAGTCGTTCGTCATCGCGCTCGACAACGACGGCGACAATATGGGCCCGAGTGTGTTCTATGGCGTTCCCTCGGAACCAGGCTCGAACCCTGCTGGCGGCATCGGCGTCGTATCGCTCGAACCCGGCAACTACGAAATCGCGGTCCAGCATTCGACGTCGTACTACGCGCCACACTGGCCATTCGCGTTTTCGGTGAATGAGGGCATGGGTACGGTCTACGTGCCCATCGAACACCAGGGGGCGGCGGTCTTCACCTTTGTGAACGATGCCACCGGTTTTCCACTGACCGTGGACGCTTGTCTTGGCTTTTCCGTCGCTGAGGGCACAGGGTCGATTTCATGCGACTCGGACGATGGCTCGATCGACGGATCGTACCTGCAGATCATGCTGCCGGCCCGTGAGTTGGTTTTCATACCTCGGGCGGCCGCCGGCTATGTCACACCCAGTCCGGTTTCCCGCACGATCGTTGCGGGGGAAACCGCATCGATTCAATTCAGGTACGTCGCTGAACCTATCATGAGCCTGCCGGTAACCATCCAGATGGTCGACTCGATGACCGGCCTCCCCGTTCCAATGAGCTTGATCACCATCTCCGACGACGCTGGCACGCAAATCTTCACGGGCACCCCCACCGCGCCCGGTACCGATCTGCCCAATGGCACCGGGATCGTGGCGCTCGAACCCCGCGACTACACCCTCGTAGCGACGAGCGCGGATCCAATGTATTTTCCTGCCATTTCCGTCGCGTTCACCGTCACCGAAGGCATGACCCCGGTGACCGTTCCAGTAGAGCAGGGCGGCTATTTCACCTTCGACTTCATCGACGATTCCACCGGGTTACCGCTGGCAGCGTCCACCGATGGCGACGTCGGCGTCTGTTTCGGATTCGATTCCCCGGACGGGAGCGGGACCGGCTACTGCGACTCGGCCGATGGCGCGGTCGACGGCGTCTATGTCCATCCCACGCTCCTGCACACCGGCGCCTACCGGATCACTCCACGCTCTCTTTCCGGCTATCAGGTTCCCGAACAATTCACCTGGAATCTGACGGCCGGTCAGAGAAACACGGTCGACATCGTCTATACACCCTGGCATCCAGTGCCCGTCCTTCCAGCCATTCCACGAATAACTGGCAACATCTGTGTCGGCGGGTCGTATGCGCCGCCAGCGATCTCCGTCGACTCGACGACCGGAGTGGCCTACTCCATCACTCAGCCAGTCTGGAATGGCGCCACATGGATGTACACCGTGGTCGCTATGGTGGAACCTGGCTACGAGTGGGGTGATCTGCCGGTTGGCTGGACAAAGGTCACCGATACGCAAGCGGCCTTTGCCGGCACGATTGCTGATAACTCCTGCACTCCGGTCATTCCGGCTGCGCCGGTTATCGAAGGGAACGCGTGTGTCGATGGGGACTACCTTCCACCATCCGTGACCTTCGGGGCGACCTCCGGGTTGGCATATTCCGTCACCCAGCAGCCGGCGGAAAGCAATGGCTGGGTCTATAGCGTCATGGTGCGCATTACCGGCGATGGAATTGCATGGGGCGATCTGACTGGCGCCGGATGGGTAGGTATCAGCGACACCAGTGCATCCTACACCGGAGTCATCGACCCGAGTTTCTGTCCTCCACCAACGGCCATGCCCAGCAACACCCCGTCCAATTCGCCAACGGCCACGAACACGAATACGCCAACCGCGACCACCACGCCAACGCGAACGGTCACACCGATGCCAACCCGAACGGTGACGCGCACGCCTTCCCCGACGAATACGCCGACGAGCACTTCGACGCCCACCCTCACACCGAATACCGATGTGGGCAGCTCGGTGCCGGTGGCGTTGCCGAACGGGGAATTGACCTTTGCGAATGTGACGATGCCGGGCAACACGGCGATCGCTCCGCTTGCCAGTCCACCGGCATTGCCCGGCGGATTCGCGCTGGGCAATTCGATCTTCTATGAAATCCAGACCACCGCGCTCTTCGATGGGACGATCACGGTGTGTCTGAGTTATCCGAATGGCGCATTCGCGGTTCCGTCGCTGGTGCGGCTCCTGCATTTCGAGCATGGGAGCTGGGTCGATGTGACCAGCAATGCACCAGGATCGAATCCGGTTTGTGGCGAAGTCAGTTCGCTCTCACCGTTCGCGATCGCGGAGGAATTGCCACCCACGCTCACGATGACGGGCACCCCGACGCCGACCGCGCCGCCGATCACCACACCATCTAAAACCCCGGCACCATCGAAAACGGCCGTGCCAACCAAGACCCCACAGTCCACCAAAACGACTGCGCCAACCAAGACACCGCACCCAACAAAGACGGTCGCCCCGACCAAGACCCCGCAGCCCACCAAGACGGCTGCGCCAACCAAGACACCGCACCCAACAAAGACGGTCGCCCCGACCAAAACACCGCAACCAACCAAGACAGTTGCCCCGACCAAAACATCGCAACCAACCAAAACGCCAAGACCGTAGCCGGTATTCGGCTCGACCGTGGGGATGAGCCCGGCCGCTCATCCCGCACGATCTGCGAACCGGGGAACGCCAGAGGGCGTTTCCCGGTTCGCTTTTCTTCGTACTCGTCCGATTTGGTCCAAGAGGCCAGCCGTGCAGGGCCAGGGTCACGGGAACCTCAGCGCCGCGCTGGCAATTGCCTGGAGCATGGAACATCACGCTGTCGAATACGCTCGTTTCCGAACGACCAGATAGCAGCCGATCGAAAATTGGCGCCGCTCACCGCTTGACTTTTCGCAATTCGTAACTACTATGGTTACGGTTTGAGTGTGGGAGGGGGTTTTGCAGGGGAACAGTCGATTCGCGGTTGGGGTACATGCGTTGGCGCTGGCGACCATCGCGCAGGAAATGCGCAAAGGGCGGCCTGTCACCTCCAATGCCATCGCCGCGATCGTGGGAGTACACCCCGTCCATGTGCGACGGGTCATGGGATCCCTGCGGGAAGCTGGTCTGGTCGTCTCGCAACCGGGTCCGATGGGTGGCTGGGAGCTGGCGCGCGACCCCAAAGAGATCACCCTCCACGACATCTACCTGGCGCTGGAGCCAGAGTTGCCCTTCGACATGCCGGCGCGGACGCCGGATGCCTGTTGCCGGTTTGCGCCTTCGTTACCGCAAGCACTGGCTGGCGCGATGGAAGCCGCGCGGCAGGCGCTTCGCCGGCATCTGAGCAGTGTCACGCTCGATCAGGTATTGGAATCGATGGAGCAATGCGGCTCCAGAGCCGAGAACGTGTCGTCATTGTTGATGTGCGACATCCCGCGGCGTCCGTCTCACAGCTGAGCCTCGTCGCTCGTTTTCCTTGGGGTATTGGGTTCGGCCCGGAGGCCGCAGCATTCTAGGTCCGAAAGGTATGAGGTAATGGCTAGTCTCGGTCTTTCTCGCCGCGTCGATGACGGCAATGTCAAGTGGTACACCCTGATCGCGGTCTGTTTCGCGCTCTTCATGGCGATGCTCGACAATCTCGTCGTCAATATCGCCCTCCCGACCATTTCGCGCGATCTCGACGCCACCACCTCCCAACTGCAATGGGTGATCTCGGCCTACACCCTCGTCTTCGCCTCGTTGCAAATCACGGCAGGCGGTCTGGGCGACCGCTTCGGACGCAAACGCTGGTTCTTGATCGGCCTGGCGCTGTTCACCATCTTCTCGGCCATCGCGTCGTTTTCCAATAGCATGGAAATGCTGATCGCCATGCGTGCATTGCAAGGGGTGGGCGCGGCGTTGATCATGCCGATGTCCCTCTCCCTCATTTCGGCGGCCTTTCCGCCGGACGAGCGCGGTCGCGCCCTCGGCATCTGGAGTGCCGTTTCGGTTTCCAGCATCGCGCTGGGACCGGTGATCGGCGGGGTCATCGTCGAATACTTCCACTGGAGCTGGATCTTCCTGATCAATGTGCCGATCGGCATCGCCGCGCTGCTGGTTTCTCAGGCCGTCATCCGCGAATCGCGCGACGAATCCGGCACTGTTTCCACCGATATTCCGGGAACCGTCCTCATCACCGCCGGTATCGCCGCGCTCACCTGGGGACTGATCCAGGCGGGCGATCGCGGCTGGACCGATCCGCTGATCCTGACTGCCTTCGCCATTGCGGTCATCATCCTCCCGGTGTTCATCTGGGTGGAGCTGCGCGCCGAGCGGCCGATGATCCCCCTGGGGTTCTTCCGCTCCCGCACCTTCACCGGGGCGAATATCGACGCCTTCATGATCTCGTTCCTGATCACTGGCGTGTCGTTCTTCCTGACCCTCTATATGCAGAACATCCACGGCTTTTCGCCGATCCGCACCGGGCTCTCGCTGATTCCGATGGTGGCGGTGATGATGGTCTTCGCGCCGATCTCCGGTTCGATGGTCAACCGGATGGGACCACGCAAGCTGATCTCCTTTGGCATGATCGTCACCGGCATCGGCACCGGGCTCTTCCTGGTGGCCGGCGTGGATGTCTCCTACTGGCTGATCCTCCCGGCCTTCCTGGTGATGGGATTCGGTATGAGCTTCATCTGGGCGCCGATGACCACCGCCGTGCTGAACAGCGTCAGCGCGGACAAGAGCGGGATCGCATCGGCGGTCAATGGCGCGCTGCGTGAAATCGGCACGGCCTTCGGGGTGGCGTTGCTGGGCACGATCGCCAACCGCGCCTACCAGAACAGTTTCCAGAGCTCCAGTGATGTGCAGGCATTGCGCGCCACCGGTGGAGCGGCGCTGGAACCCGTCATCGATCTGGTCGGTTCGGGGATGAATGTGGGGGGCAATGTCATCTCCAAGATCCCCGAATTCGCCGCGGTTCCCGCGCAGGTCATCGCAACCCTGGAACACGCCAGCGCCGAGGCGTTCATGGTCGGCATGGACCGTGCCGTCATCTTCTCGACCGTGGGTATCATCCTGGCAGCAGTGCTTTCCTATTTCCTGATCGATGACGACGTCGTACGGCAACCGGTTGGGGAAGCACCGCGGGAATCCGAAGAACTCCAGCTGGGAAGTGCCGATTTCGCTCCCTCCGGAGCCGATTGACATCCGAACCTGGGCCGGAGCGGCTGATTCTGACCGCTCCGGCCCAGGATCGAGAAAACGGCCCGTGTCTTCCGGCATGGGGTGCTGCATTAGAAATGGAAGAGGGAATCGTTGACATCATCATATGAGCGTTTGGACCGCAAGAAACCATCGAACAATGGCGACAACGGGCTGCTGCGCCGCTGGATCGAAATCGTCACCACGCATCCGAAACGGTTACTGGTGGTCTTCTTCGTTCTGATGGCGCTCTTCGTCGCGCTTGCCACCAGCATCCGCGGCGAATTCGCGGATTCGTTCAGTCTCCCTGGCGCCGAATCCCAGCGCGCCTACGATCTCCTGGCCCAGCGTTTTCCCGGCGCATCCGGCAGCAGCGCCGAAATCGTCTTCCAGACCAAAGGAGACGCCACCTTCCAGGATCCAGCGGTGAAGGAGCAGATCGATACCCTGCTGGCCGATCTCGGCAAACTGCCGCATGTCGCCTCGGTCGTTTCCCCCTACGATGCCCAATACCAATTCAGCCAGAATGGCTCCATCGCCTATGCCTCGGTCAATTACGACATCCCGGCAAACAATGTCCAGATCGCCGACGCCAAGCTTCTGGTCGACGAAGTAAAGACCGGAAACTCCGATCAATTGCGCGTGGTGGCCGGTGGCCAGGTTCCATCGCTGGCGGAAGTCGAATTCGGCAACACCTCCGAGATCGTCGGCATCATCGCCGCGGCCATCATTCTGCTGATCGCCTTCGGTTCCGTGGTCGCCATGGGGCTCCCGATCGTCACCGCACTGGTCGGTCTGACGATCGGATTCATGGGCATTTTCATCACCACCCGCTATCTCGATATCGCCACCTTCGCACCCCAGTTCGCCTCGATGATCGGGATCGGCGTCGGAATCGACTACGCGCTCTTCATCGTCACTCGCTTCCGGGAAGGCATCGCCGAAGGGCAAACGCCCAAAGAAGCGACCGGCCGGGCGCTGGACACGGCCGGTCGCGCGGTGATCTTCGCTGGTTCCGTCGTCGTCATTTCGATGCTCGGACTGTCGGCCGTCGGAATCAAATTCGTCGCCGCGCTTGGGGTGGCGGCGGCGATCGTGGTTGCCACCGCGGTGCTCGTCGCCTTCACCGTGCTGCCGGCACTGCTCACGCTGGTGGGCACCCGCATCGACAAATGGTCGGTGCATATGCCGGGTCGCGCGAACAAACCAGCAGGCGTGCCATTTGGCCGCAAACTCAGCCGCCGCATCCAGGCGCATCCGTGGCAATCCGCGATCGCCTCCGCGGTGGTGCTGCTCGTGCTGGCGATCCCCGTTTTCAGTATGAACCTTGGATTTCCAGACGCCAGCGCCAATCCATCCAGCTTCCAAACACGCCAGGCATACGATCTGCTGACATCCGGATTCGGGGAGGGATTCAACAACCCGCTCCTGGTCGTGCTCGATAACAGCCAGGGGATTTCGCAGGAAGAAGCGGGCGCTGTCGCCGAGGCGATTTCCAAAGCTCCGGGGGTCGTCCAGGTCGCTCCGCCGATGTCCAACGAAGCGGGCGACACCGCAGTCATCACCGTCATCCCGACTGGCGACGCCAACAGCGCGGCGGTCAAGGATCTGGTGACCACCCTGCGCAACGACACGCTACCCGAAGCGGTTGCCGGCACTGGCATCACGACCTATGTCGGCGGTGGGACCGCAACATTCCTCGATTTCTCGGACAAGATGATCGAGCGCACGCCCTGGGTGTTCGTGGTCATCATCGGTTTGAGTTTCGTCCTGCTGACCATCGTCTTCCGTTCCCCGGTCATCGCCCTGCAAGCCGCCATCATGAACATGCTGTCGATCGCAGCCGCATTCGGGGTGATCGTGGCGGTCTTCCAGAAGGGATGGGGCCACCAACTCTTCGGGGTCGAGGAAAAACAACCGATCGCCGTCTTCCTGCCCATCTTTCTCTTCGCCATTCTCTTCGGTCTCTCGATGGACTACGAGGTCTTTTTGCTCAGCCGCATCCGCGAATACTGGGCGCATGGCCGTTCCACCACCGACGCGGTCGCCGATGGGCTCACCGTGACCGCCCGGGTCATCACCGCGGCAGCCGCCATCATGATCTGCGTCTTTCTTTCGTTCGTGATGAACCCGATGCCGATCGTCAAGCAGATGGGCCTTGGACTCGCGGTCGCCGTGCTGATCGATGCCACCCTCGTGCGTCTGGTGTTGGTTCCATCGGTCATGGAAATCCTGGGCGACCGCAACTGGTGGTTCCCGAAATGGCTCGACCGCATCACCCCGCATGTGAATATCGAAGGCAAGAGCGAACCCGCGCCAGCCGAATTCGATCCGATTCCCGGCGCCGCCGTCTGATTCAATGGTCGATCGAACGCGAACATCCCGGGGCCGGCCGGCCCCGGGATGTTCGCGTTCAGGGTTCGGCTCACGTCCGGCGCGAATCCTTCATACGGAATCCGGATAAACATTCGAGGGTTACCGGGGAGAGCCCCCTCTCCAGACGGCTCCCCCGCGCACGGGGGAGCGGTTGTTTGGCCCCGCGGGACATCCACAAACAATCATCCGGATTTCGTAGTACGAACCGGCATCTTCGTCCTGGAGGGCGCGGGACTCGGCGGCCAGCCCCGTTTTGCGTTTTGTCAAACGGCCCAGGCAGCTGGCATCATCGAGCAGAATCCGCTGGCCGGCGCATACCGCGCCCGCCGTTGGTCAATGGAAGATCTCCATTCCCATACCGACAGAGGCCATGCTGAACAAATAGGCGGCGGCCTCGGGCGGCATCCCGACGCAGCCATGGCTCAGAC
>JBIQLF010000012.1:9674-12828 GCA_044464585.1 Thermomicrobia bacterium | reverse complement strand
CTGAACAAATAGGCGGCGGCCTCGGGCGGCATCCCGACGCAGCCATGGCTCAGACGCATTCCGAAATCGTCATGCCAATACACCCCATGGAGCGCATGACCGACGTCGGTGAAATACATCACATGGGGAACATCCGGGTAAAAATAATCCTCGCCGAGGAATTCCCCGTCCATGTCGTCATGTTCGAGCATCCGTTGCACATAGAACACTCCGATTGGTGTTTCGAATCCCGGTTGCCCCGTACTGACCCTCGAACGGAAAATTGGAGTCTTGCCTTTGAAAATAACCATCGTTTGTTTGCTCAGGCTGACCTCCACCCAGATCCCTCCGTCGATCGAGGACGGATCGGCCACCAGATACTGGATGAGCGGTGGGGTGCGCTCGGCCTCGGCGACCGGTGTTCCAGTGGCCGTGGGGATGGGTGAATCGGCCACGATCCCGGCCGCTGTGGTTGCGGTGCTGTCCAATGCGGGCAGCTCCCCCTCGACCAGACTGGCAGGCGTCGCCTCACTGGCCGGTCGCGCCAGCGCGTTTCCGGGTTCGACATCAGAAACCACCACATCGCCCGATTGGCCTATCGCGCTCGGCTGATCGGCCGCGGGAGGATTGGGGGACCGTTTCCCGGCGTTTTGCAGGATGCTCGGTATCAAGGCAACGACCAATACCAAGGTGGTAAGTGGAATCCCGATCCCTCCGAAGGTATGTCCCGATCGGCCATTCCACCACGGTTGTCCACGGTTCGGCAGGCGCGCTTCGGTCGAGCGCTCCCATACCTTGCGCAGAGACCGGATCATTTCGCACTCCCCGCCCGTTCGTGCCATGACCCGAACGCAGATCGATCACACGACCGCCGCGCCGGATCCTCGTCCTCCCAATGTCCGCACAACCATAACGCATATCCGCAAAGAACGGACTTGGTGGTCGGGGCCCGGGCTCGCTCGCCGAGTCCGGCAATGCCACGACCGGTTCGGCGGTCCACCCGGCGCTTCGCCGCTCACCGCGTTCTGGAATGCCGCGCATCTCCAACCGCCGCCCGTGCGAACGAGCGTAAACGTTTGAATCTTGTCGAGCCGAATCGACGCACCGGCGCCAACGCCGCCCTCGGTCACCACAACCGCAACCTCTGGATCGCTCCGACGCGCGTTCCACGAGGCGATGCCCGGATGGGCGTCACTCCGCTACTGGACCCCCACTCCCTGTCTCGCGTATCCTCCACGGGTATCGCGCCTGCGTCCCGTGGCGGCCGCTCGCAGGTGCGCGCCTTCGTGACGATCCGACCTTCGCGGCCTCGACGAAACCAAACCACCCATGCGCGGATTCCTTCACCGGGGCGATAAATTCCAACCGATCTCCCCCGACGACGAACGCCACGAGCGCCCCCAGCTCGATGGTCTCTGGCAAAAATGCCCCCATTGCGGCGAAACCCTGTATACCCGCGAAGTCGAGCACAATTTCAATGTCTGCCCCAAATGCGACTATCATTTTCGGCTCGACGCCCGCGAACGCATCGCCTTTCTCTTAGATGAAAGGTCCTTCGAGGAATGGGACACCGAGGTCCGCACCGCCGACCCGCTCGGGTTCATCGATCCCTCCGGCTCCTATGAGACCAAAGTCGAAAAGACCCGTCGCAAAACCGGCGAAACCGAATCGCTCATCACCGGCATCGG
Organism: Thermomicrobia bacterium; assembly: GCA_044464585.1. Lineage (GTDB taxonomy): Bacteria > Chloroflexota > Chloroflexia > Thermomicrobiales > UBA6265 > JAMLHN01. The sequence goes on along the minus strand of JBIQLF010000012.1, from coordinate 11,161 downwards.
CAAAATCGAGGGGCGCCCCATCGCCGTCGCGGTCGCCGATTTCGGGTTCATGGGCGCCAGCATGGGGTCCGTTTTTGGAGAGAAGCTCACCCGCGCCGTCGAGCACAGCGCCCAGACCGGAGCGCCCCTGCTTACCATCAACGCCTCCGGCGGCGCCCGCATGCACGAAGGGCTCTTCTCGCTCATGCAGATGGCCAAAACCGTCGCCGCCTTTGCCCGGCTGGGCGAAGCGCGCGTACCCCATATCTCCCTGCTGGTCGATCCCTGCTATGGCGGCGTCACTGCCAGCTATGCCACGGTCGCCGATATCATCATGGCCGAACCGGGCGCGCTCATCGGCTTCGCCGGTCCGCGCGTCATCGAGCAAATCACCAAGCAAAAACTGCCCGAAGGCTTCCAGACGGCCGAATTCTTTCTCGACCACGGCATGATCGATCTCATCGTCGACCGCCCCAGTCTGCGCCGCCGCCTCGTCGATCTCCTCGATCATTACGCTCTTGCCGGCCAGGTCGATCGCGGCGAAAGCATCACCTGGATACCAAGCGCCTTCATCGTCGCTCCCAACGGTTCCAGTGAAGCATCCGACTCTCCGGGCGCCAACGGCCATACCAGTTTCGAGGGCCAGAACGGAACCGACCGATGAGACGCTCCCGTCGTGACAAACCCGACGAACCTCAGCTCGATCCCGAGATCGAGCTCCCCGAACGCGATCCGGATGCGCCGCTCACAGCCTGGGACCGGGTCAAGATCGCCCGGAACCCCGCCCGGCCCCACACCCTCGCCTATATCGACCAGCTCATGACCGGCTTCGTCGAGCTCCACGGCGATCGCCGGTTCGGTGATGACAAAGCCCTCATCGGCGGATTGGCTCGTTTCCAGAACAGCACGGTCGTTGTCATCGGTCACCAGAAAGGCGCCGACACCCGAGAAAACCTCCGATACAACTTCGGCATGGCTCGTCCGGAGGGATATCGCAAAGCCGAGCGCCTCATGAAACACGCCGAGAAATTTGGCATCCCGGTCATCACATTCATCGACACCCCCGGCGCCGAACCCGGCGTCGGCTCCGAGGAACGCGGTCAGGGCACCGCCATCGCCGAGAGCCTGCTCACCATGGCCAGCCTCAAAACGCCGGTCATCTCCATGATCATCGGCGAAGGCGGCTCCGGCGGCGCACTCGCCATCGGCATGTCCGACCGTATCCTCATGCTGGAAAACGCCATCTACGCGGTCGCATCTCCGGAAGCCTGTGCGGCCATCCTCTGGAAAGACGCGGCCAAAGCCCCGGATGCCGCCGAAACGATGCGTATCACCGCCGCCGATCTCCACGGCTTCGGCATCGTCGATGCCATCGTCCCCGAACCCGTCCCCGCGCACGAGGCGCCCCAGGCCACCATCGCCGCCGCCGGCGCGGCGCTGGCCAGCCAGTTCAGCGATCTCATGCGGTTGGTCGATCAGCCCTCCGGCATCGACCGCCTGATGGAGCT
>JBIQLF010000012.1:0-9574 GCA_044464585.1 Thermomicrobia bacterium | reverse complement strand
TAATACTCTTGAGTCATCATCCGGATTTCGTATCATGTATTGCGACCTGCCATCGCCTGCTGCCTGCCTCCGTTTACTGACTGCCGACTGCTGACTGCCGACTGCCACCTGCCGCCTGCTGTATCCCAACCCACACCTGAGCTGTGCCGCGGCGCACAACATCCACGCCGCGCCCCCGGCATCATGGAAACGAGGGCAGAACGGGAGGATGTGGGCCCTCCCGGACTGCCTGTTCGAGCCCTGGGTTCAGCCACCCACCGGCTCCAACGAAAAGGCGGCTCCGAAATGGAGCCGCCTGTCGATTCGCGCTGAAACGGTCGCGCGTTTACTCCGCCGGTTCGCTCTCCGGCGTTCGCGTCTTGCGCGCGGCCAGATAGGCCGCCGCTCCGCCAACCGCCGCTGCCGCGATCCAGGTGCCGCCATCCGGAGCGCGTCCGCTTCCGGTTGCGGGCAGCACCGCGACCTCGCAGCATACGACCGAGCAGGTCCCATCGTCACAGCAGCACTGACCATCCGCGCATCCGCGGATATCACAGGGCGTCTCGCAATACCCTTCGAAACAGGTCTCTCCGTCGGCGCAACGAGCGTTCGGATCCTCCTCATCGATACAGCATTCGATCGCGGCGCAGACACCATTGCAGCAGATCTCGTCTGAGGCGCAATCGGAATCGCTGCCGCACCCGGGCACGATCGGATCGCAAAAACCTTCGAAGCAGCTCGTCCCTTCTGGGCATGTCGCGTTCGGGTCCGGGTTGTCGATGCAACATTCCAGTCCGGAACAGACCCCTGCGCAACAGATGTAGTCGGCAGGACAGGGGTTCGCATCGTCACATGCCACGCTCTGCGCCGCCAGTGCGCCATAGGCTGGACGCCCGGCGACCGCCACCCCGCCAACGACTCCTCCGAAGAGGCCTTTGATCATCGAACGGCGAGACTTGCCGGTCGCAAGCGAACGTGCCAAATCGTCGAATTTCCGAGTATCCATTCGCGCTCCTGTGTCCTACCTCGACCGCCTTACCATCCGACAGTGCTACGTACCCTCATACGCTCGAACGATTCAGATGGTTTCGCCCGGTCGACCGCCCGGCATGCATTCGAAACCGAAATGCCATGCCAGCCGCCTCGCGGCGAGCGCGGAGTATAGCAGCACCGCTCACGTACGTTCGCGGTTGAGCGCCTGGGCAAGTGCCGCCCGCTCGTCCGAGCTCGATTTGCGTTTGATACCGAAGACCGCGAGAAAGAGATAGTCGAGCCCTGCCGCATGCGGGCCGAAGAATGCCGGCACCTCGTCATCTGGACTGCCAGAGCCGACCGCGCCCAACCCCAGCGCATGCGCGGCCAGTTGCATGCGCCCTCCGAAAAGCGCGGCCTCGAAGAGCGCCAGCCGGTATCCGCGATCGCCATAGGTCGCATAGATCGCCTCCAGATCGGCCAGCCCCCAAACGAGCACATTCGCCTCGGCAGCGTATTGCTGGTTCATCGCAAGGCGCTTGGCGCGTTCCCGCATCGGCCCTGCACCCAGGAGATGAATCGCGCCGCCCGCACGGTCGAACCAGTAGGCGCCCGGTTCGAGTCCTTCCACATTGTTCGCGATGAGATAGACCTCGGACGGTGGAAATGGCACATCCAGCGGTGCGGCGGTCGCGGCCGCAACCAGCACTGTGGAAAAATCTTCGAACGAAACCGGCGTATCCTCGGCATAGAAACGGTTGGAACGGCGGCGCTCGATGACCTCTTCGATAGAGCGATCGTTGGACGAAATCGGTCGTAATGGAATCGCTGGCGCCGCCGGCGGCGCCAGCGCGGAAAACACTCCATGGGGGTCGATTGCCGCGCGCCAGCCTTGCACGACGGCGCCCGATTCGAGTGACGTGCCCCGATAGGCCGCGTCGATCACCGGGAAGACCGGCGCCGGCACCGGAGAGAGCGGCTCGACCGCGTGGTCGATCGGCGCCAGCGGCGGCGATACCGGCTGGACCGATCCCGACCGCCCCAGCGCGATCATTCCGGCAACCAGCTCGTCGACTCCGTCGACACCGAGCAACGCCTCGATCTCCGGATCCGCAAATCCCAGCACCACCTCCGCTGGCACACCGGCCCCCGCCGCCATGGCCAGCGTATTGGTTGCCATCGTGCCCATGTCCCAATAGACCTGACGATAGCTATGTTCGAGATAACGCCAGGCATTGCGCCAGATCTGGGATGTGAAGATGACGATGGCCGGCGCGGTCGCGGTTGCCGGTTCATTCCCCGCCGCCCCGGCGACGACCGCGCGGAAATCCCCGGTCCGCAAGGTGCGCAGCGTGTTGTCATGGGCATCGTAGTGGTATACCCCGGCGGGCAATCCCGGCAAATCGCCGCACACCAGATAGAGTTCCAGATGGAATCGCGCACCGGTCTGCCCCGCGGCGCGATAGACCACTTCTTTGCCCCGAGGCGAAATCCCCGTTTTGAGGATCCCATTGGAACGTTGCAGGATGCGCCCGACCGTCCGCAGATCGGGGACGACCTCTCCCTCCGGCAAGCGGCCGCTGGCGGTCAACGCATCCAGGGCTGTTCCGGCGGACTCGATCGGCTGTGCCCCAGTTTGCACCTCCGGAATGCCTTGGTACCGCTTGAAGAGCTTCGGTTCATCGACCGGGCTTTGCTCCCCGAGCGCGGGGAACGCATGGGGCGGAGTGCCTGCCACGGCGCGCAACCCGCCGTCCTCATCGGGCACGAACCGAAACTTGGTGCGGTCGTTATATGCCCGCGCGGCATCCCCGGGGCGATGGGATTGCGATTCAGGTAGTGTCAATTGGATTCTCCGTTCGACCTGCAGCGAGCAGCCCAATCGGCAGGGCTCTTGTGCCGAAACAGTAATACAGACCCAGCACGCGTGATTCGCTAAAGATCGAGCAGATTCAATTGCCGCTCCGAACGCTGATCCGGCTGGCGTTCGGAGGCGTGGGCAGTGGCAGCCTCGATCAATTGCAGAAGATCGCCGCGATCCGAGGGCACGTCCGAGAAGGGAAAGGCGCCCAGGCCCCGCAACCGCGCATTGCCATCTGGAGCGCCGGCCCCGGACCAGACCGCGAGCGGCGCCCAGCGACGTTTGAGGTTCTCGGTCGCTCCCGCCCAGGTTCCCCCCGATCCGGCCGCGGTGGCAATCACGATCGCCAAATCAGAAAGGGCATAGATCAGGCGGTTACGCCCCATTGCATTCCCAACCGTGAAACCAGCCGAGGGATTGACCTGCGAAATCAGGCAAAGCTGATCCCCGGCGATGAAATCCCGGACATCACGCTGGCGTGTACTCCGATCGAGACCCGCCGGCAGCACGCCAATCGCGAAGCCGTCCGCCTGGAGCGCTCCCTGCATGCCGTATTTGTCCGAACCGTTGGCTCCCCCTGAGACGACCACCATACCGGCGCCAGCGGCTCTCACGCCGATTGCATTGGCGGCTTCTCCAAGATCGTTCGTAATCTCACGCGAGCCAACGATGGCCATCGAAGGACGATCCGCCAGATCTACCGGGCCCGCGCCAAAAATGACGGGCGGCGCCGCGCTCTTCAAGCGAGCTTTCCAGCGGCGCGGATACGCATCCTCGATCCGGCACAATGCCCAGATACCGACCTGTCCGAGTCGTTCGAGCTCCATGGCAACGATACTGGAGCGGTCGGCGATCGCCGATGCTTTGAACGCAATCTGCGAATCCAGTTCAGCTGGGCTCAGGTCGGCTATACCCGCATACAGCAAATCGGCGGGGCGCATATGCTGCTTACCGAGCCATTGCGCAAGGCTATTCCACTCCTGAGTGGAGAGCACATCTTCCCGATTCCGGGTTCCCGGCGGGAGTCCCAGCGTGGTGCAGGCCGCAACCATGGCAATGCGGTCATCCAGCACCGATTGCGTGGCGCTCATCCTTCGTCCCCCTTTCGCTGGGAGGCCAACACGAAGGGATAGACGGGGCCGCTGCCTCGCTTGCGCAGCCGCTCGCCACAAATGGTCAATGTCCAGCGGGAATCGACCAGATCATCGATCAGCAGCACCGGACCCGATCGAACCAATGCCGCATCGGCCCGGAAGGCTCCGAGCAGGTTTTCGCATTGCTGAAAGCTGTTTTCCATCGTCTTCTGCTCTGCCGTATCGCGGATCTTGGTGAGCGCTTCGACACACTCGATGCCGAGATTTGCCGCGAGACGGGTTGCAAATTCGCGGACCAGCTCGGGATGGCGTCGTGAGGGAACTGGCACGACCCACCATGTTCGATCGACGGGCCACGTCGCGCGAATGGCCTCCGCGGACGCTGCCACCAGTCTATCGTCAAAGCGATCGGTTCGATACTTTCCTTCCCGCACCATCCGGCCGAGCACTTCGTCTTTGTAGGCACAAAGCGCCAAACCAGGCTCGATACAATGTTCGTCTTCGATTTTTCGTTTGGGCCGGTCGGGAAGTATGCCCGCCGGCAATTGCCTGCGCGGTTCGATTGGAATCCACTGACGCCCCAGAAAGCGGCGCGCGCGGTCCGCCAGCTGCTCGTCATAGTCTGGCGAGATACCCTCGCCGCCACAGTTGGCGCAGCGCCCACACGGTTCGCTCTTCCGATCGTCGAGCTCTCGCAAGACGAATTGCATGAGGCAGTCGCGAGATTGGACGAACTCCCGCATGCGCTGCATCTCGCGCTCACGCGTCTCGGTTACCCGTCGCCATCGACCGATATCGGGAGCCCACTTCGATGGTGTGCGACTAAAGACGTTTCCTTCCCGGACGACCGCGCCTTCGACCTCCAGGAACTTCAGACATTTTTCGATGCGCCCATGCGAGAGATTGACTCGCTGCTCGATTTCCCGCTGGGTCAGACCATCGACGCCATCCAACGCATGCACGACCGCCACGATCTCATTTGCGCCCGGAAATGCGCTCTGTATGAAATAGGTCTGAATGTCGTCGTCCTCGGCGCCAGCGAGCAGTACCGCATACGCCTCGTCGATCGCCCGGCCAGCGCGGCCCACTTGCTGGTAGTAGGCAATAACCGATCCGGGCCGTTGATAGTGGACGACGAAACCCAGATCCGGTTTATCGAATCCCATTCCGAGCGCCACGGTCGCGCAGAGCGCCTTGACCTCATTCGCGATCAGCTTCTGCTCCAGATCGACTCGCAAATCAGCGCCGACCTCGCTGTGGTAGGCAGGCGCTTCGATGCCTTCCTGCCGGAGGAACTGGGAGACCAGCTCTGTGTCTCGCACCGTCAGGCAATAGATCACCCCCGAACCCGGCATTTCCGGCAGATGCGTCGCCAGCCATGCCAATCGTTGTGATTGGGTTGGCAGTTGGATGGTCTGCAATCGCAGCGAATCCCGCGCCAGACCACCACGCAGGACTTTCAATCGTTGTCCGAGCTGCTCCTGAATGTCGGTCACGACCCGATCGTTCGCGGTCGCCGTGGTCGCCAGAATCGGAAGCGATGCCGGCATCGCATTGGCGATTTGCACGATCCGCCGGTAGTCGGGCCGGAAATCATGACCCCAATCGGAAATGCAGTGCGCTTCATCGATCACCAGCATCCCGATGCCGGACTGGAGTCGCGGGAGCTCACGCCTGCGAAACTCCGGGTTGGCAAGTCGTTCTGGCGAGATCATCAACAGATCGATCTCGTTCGATTCGAGCCGACGTGCGATGACCTCCCATTGGTGCGGATTGGCGCTCGAAATCGACTCCGCCACGATTCCGAGACGATTCGCCATGTGCTGTTGGTTGCGCATGAGCGCCAGCAACGGGCTGACCAGGAGCGTTGGACCGGCGCCTTGCTCGCGTAACAAGCGAGTCGCCAGAAAATAGACCAGACTCTTACCCCAGCCAGTCCGTTGAACCACGAGCAATCGCGCACGATCATCGACAAGCGCCGAAATGGCGTCGAGTTGTCCGGGTCGAAAGGCCGCTTCCAGACCAAACGATTGGTGAAACAACTCGCGGGCACGTTCTGACGCCGGCGATCTCTTTCCCGAGACGTAGCGACCTACGGACTCACGGATCTGCGACAGCATTGGAGCATTCCAGAGCATCGAATTCGGAGGATTTGTTCGATTCGGAGATTATCGCATGCTGGCCAGTGGCGTTCGCGCATCCAGTGGCATCGAGCAACGACGGTGCACGCTATGATCTGCCACGAGGTCATGCACTCCCTAATGGGCTGGAGCGGTTTCGGAGGAATAACGTCGATGAACCATCGCGTCGATCAGGAGCAGCTTCCCGACTATGTCGAAGGCAACCGCGCCGCGTGGGACGTCATGGCGGCCGATTATGTCGCCGCGGGCGAGCGCAACTGGGCGGCCGATTCGGTGAGCTGGGGCATTTTCAGCGTGCCCGAATCCCAGCTACGCCTGCTGCCGGATGACCTGGCGGGCAAAGACACGATCGAGCTCGGGTGCGGCACCGCCTATGTTTCCGCCTGGCTGGCCAAACGCGGCGCCAACCCCACCGGCATCGACAATTCGCCCAGACAACTGGAAACCGCGCGACGGCTCCAGGACCAGCATGGCATCCATTTCCCCCTACATCTCGGCAATGCCGAAACCACTCCGTTTCCTGATGAATCGTTCGATTACGCCATCAGCGAATATGGCGCCGCGATCTGGTGCGATCCCTGTAAATGGATCCCCGAGGCGGCGCGGTTGCTGCGCCCCGGCGGCGAGCTGATGTTCCTGGGAAACAGCGTCCAGCTCATGCTCAGCACCCCGGCTGACGATGAGGACGCGCCGGTTTCGATGGGGCTCGAACGGCCATTGTTCGGAATGCACCGCTTCGACTGGAGCGACCATTCGACCGAGTTCCACATATCTCATGGCGACCGGATTCGCTTGCTGCGGGACAGTGGATTCGAGGTGCTGGATCTGATCGAAATCCGGCCTCCCGAAGGCGCGACCACCACCTATCCATGGGTGACCCTCGACTGGGCACGCCAATGGCCCTGCGAAGAAGCGTGGAAAGCCCGCAAGCGGTCGTAGCAGCCACCGGACGACTGTCCAGGCATCGCCCTACGGTCAGGACACCCGATCGATCGCCCCGAATTACGTGGCCCCGCAACCAACGCTCCGCCACGCAGAGAGGAAAGTCCGAGAGGGGCATTCGACCGCCAGCAGTCTCAGCGCACAGGACTCGCAGCCCCTCCGGCGGACCATCGCCATCCGCACGCGAGCGATTCGCTCACGGAGCCAGCGCCACCATGACCGCTTCGGTCGCGGTCTCTCCCGTCACCAGAACCAGCCCGGCGGCGATACCATCGAGAAAGACCCCGCTGAACTCGGGATAGGTCTGCTCCCAGGCGACATTGCCACTTGCCAGATCGATCCCGACGATCCTGGGAGCGGCCGATTCCTGGGCCGCCGGGGTGAAGACGATCTCGCTGCCGTTCCAGACCCGCGCGGCGCCCGAAAAGCCGCCATCGACCAGCGCATACGGTTGCGCCCAGAGCATTTCGCCTGTTTCGCCATCGACCAATACCAGCGCGTTCATATCGTTCGCTGCCGGTCCGGCCCCCACCAAATGCGTATCGTCCGCGAGAATCGCATCGGCCCCGATCGACTGATTCTGCCAGCGCAGCGCGCCAGTCGCGCCATCGTAGGCCGTGGCCGTTTTGGCGTCCTGCGTATTCCCGCTCGCGTAGATCACCACCGGCTGCGCGCCGCCAGTCACATACATCCGGGCAAAAACGGAGTCATCCGTAATCGGAACGGTCCAGCGAATTGCGCCGGTGGCGCCATCGAGCGCCGCCAGCGACATCGTGCCATCGGTCAACACTTCGGCTGCCACCAATCCGGTCCGGTTGGCCGCCAGATTCAGCATGCCTCCGGTGGACGAGACGGTCTGGCCGACGGAGGTTTGCCAAAGCAACGAGCCCGATGTCTTGTCGACCCCGAACGCCTGCACATCCTGTCCGGCGGTATCTGGCCGGCCGAGCCCAATGAGCGGACCTCCGGCAATATCCTCCCAGTCGGCAATCGATCCCGCTTGCAACATCGTGTGCCACAGGAGCACCCCGCTCTTCTCGGCAAGCCCGATGAGCTCGTTGTCGAATGCAAGCGCGATGACATTGTTCTCATTGGACACGATCATCGGGGCCCAATCGAATGCGTGGCTGGCAACCCACATCTGCTGCCCCGTGGTTTCGTCGAAGGCATAGACCGCCTTCGTGGTCGAGAGAATCACCAGACCGCTGCCGGTGGTGAAACCATATTCCGGCGAACCCTGCAATTGGTCGGTCGTCAGCCGCCACATTTCGGAACCATCGAGCAGGTTCAGCTCGACGACGCCCATCCGGGAAAGCGCGCATCCGGGTGCGTTGATGAAGACCGTTGCTTCGGTCGGTGTCCAGCCGATCAGCTCGTAGCTTCCGGCCCCGTCATAGGAATACCGCCACCGCTCAGCCGATTGCACCGCCGGGGCCGCCAGTTGGGGAGCATCACCGCAACCAACCGCCCGGACATTGGACACCGGCCCCGGACCGGCGCCGAACACGACGAGCGGCAGGACCGCCGCAAAGATCCACCGAGACCACCGAAATGGCCGATTCATGTGCCAGACCCTTTCAACGACGGTCGAACCCGAACGGTTCGGATGCGATATTCCAACGAACGCTCGATTCTCCCGTGCGGTTCCCCACCATCCAGCAAGTCCCAACCTGCGCGGATATCGCCCTGCTGACTCGATCGAGCCAGCGATAGCATCATCCTCCAAGTTGGCTGTTTTGTCTGCCCCTGCGACGAAAGATCGAGACCGCCGGTGCTTCGAAATGGCTGCTATGCTGTGCGCGCTCGGCCCGGGCTCCACTGGCAGAATCCGGGAAGCAGAACCCGGCGTCCGGATAACAGGAAGACCATCCGTGGAACCAACCGACCGAACCGATGCCAATGCCGATTCGCGCTACACCGCCATTTGGCTCTATCGGGCGACCGAATCGCGTTTCGAATTGGAACCCGACGATGCCGGCGCGATCCCGCTCGAAACGGCCACGATCTTCGACGACCACAGCGTCGCTGTCCACCTGCGCGCATCCTATTCCACCATTGGGTTTCGCGCCGGGACGGACCTGATGTTCTGGGTCCACTCGGCGGAGCTGCGCGCGTTGCAGAATTTGGCCACCGATCTGCATGGCTCCGCGTTTTCGGCATTTTTCGAGCTGACGAGCGTCTATGCCGGGTTTGCCGCCACCGAGCCGCCTATCGATTCGGCATCCGTGCCGAACATCCCGCCCCGGTCATATGTGCGTATCGCGCCATTTTCGATGAAACCCGAATGGTTCCAGCTCGACCCGGCCGAACAGCAGCGCTTCGATACCGCATTCGCCGCGCTGGCCGCGAATCAACCGGCGGTGCGGGCGAGCCGGTTCGCGGCATCTGGACTGGCCGAACACGATTTCGTTCTCGTGCAGGAAGCTGACGATCCGCTGGCGTTGGCGGCACTGGTCAGAGCAGCGCAAGCCACCGCCTTCCACGCCCACACCATCCCTGGCGCCCCAGTCATCTTCGGATCGAGGATGCCATTGGAAGACGCGATCTCCTCCGCCCTGTAATACGAAATCCGGATGACGCAGGGG
>JBIQLF010000011.1:0-52176 GCA_044464585.1 Thermomicrobia bacterium | reverse complement strand
GCGGACACAGAGCGGAGCCGGAAGCGGGCCGAGCAGGCCGAAGTAGCTGCGGAGGCGCTGATACGGAATCCGGGTGATTCCTCAGGGGTATTCGCCCAGCGTTTCAACGGTGGGACCGGGCCGGAACCATGGTGGATATCCCGGAGTGTCCAAGCGGATTCCGTATGAGCAGGGACTTTTCGGGAGTTTTCTCCGAAACGTCGCCGATGGGTCGCCCGTCCAAACCGGACGGTAAAGACAACGTTGCTGACTTCCTCGGCGTTGACCGCGGAACTGTTCGCGACGCCGAAAGGCACGTCGCCGCCGTGGACGCCTATCCCTTCCTTGGGCAGCCGGGCTCGAGGCAGTACCACGCGATGGAAGCGGCGGAGGCGCTGGACGAGCTTCCGAAGCGGAACGCCCGGCTATCGTCGAGCTGATCGATCAGCCGGACATTCCGCCACGCGGTGCGATCAAGACGATTCATAGCCGAAATTCAACTTCGCTTCCAATCGCTCGATGCGTTTGTCCCAGTCACCCGACCAGCCATCCTTCTTGGCCTGCCTACAGAGTTGGATGGCAGCATCGAATTCACCATCCTTTTCTCGGATGATGGCGAGTTGCCTGAGGCCGGTATGAGATGGCATGCGGCCGTCGAACTTCGGCGGTTTGACCCCGGCTCTCTCGAACATGGCGTTCATATCCCGGTCGCCCTTTCGCCATTCAGAGGCTGCCGATTTCGAGATCGCGATCTGCTGTTGGCCATAGGAGATGGCCCGCCTTGCGGGCCTGGGAAGGTCAGGGCATCCGACACGGACCACCGCAGGCACTGGAAAAGCGGAACCCGCTCGCGGCCTATTGCTCGGCTGAACGAAGTCATACGGAATCCGCTCGAACCCCTCGGGATGGGGTAGGTGTTCCGAGACGTTCCCCGCCTTGAACGGCTGGGCTACTGCTCCTGTGTCATCATCCGGACTTCATTTCAACCGCCCATTCTGCGGTGATCCACTACACCATTTGACGTTACCAGCGGCCCGTGGTACGATTCGAACACCCAGCAGGCACCAATACCTCTGCCTGTGCGCGGGTTCCTGAACGGAGTCGAAACCGCATCGGCGGTAATTGTTCTGTCGCGCAACGAGAAAACCGCGGTGCGCGCTTAGAGATGACTCGAAGAGCACCCCACTGAACGCAATGCCGCACACGATCTCCTGGTGTCCGAGTGCTCTGAACACGCGCCCCTCGCATGTGGGGTGTGCCTCTTTTTGATCGTTTTGCCCGCTGGCTGAAGAAAGCCGGTCGAGGCAGGGTTGCCCTGCGGAGGGCGCCCGAACATCCGACTACGGAGTAATACGCATGGATTTGGAAATGGATGCCCCAGTCGCGACGCAGGACGGACCGGCCGCGGTCGAAGCTGTCGTCGAAAACGGCACGGGAACCGATGGCGCCGCCGAAGAGACTGTTGCAGAGGGAACCTCCCGTAACGGTCGTGGGCGCAGCCGTGAAGGTCGCGGTGGCCGGGGTGGGCGTCGCACCCGGGGCGAAGGCTCGCGGGACGGCAGAAGCCGGGACGCTGCCGAGGAACCTCTGGAGCCCCGCCCGGAAGTTGGACCGCCCCTGATCGTTTCCGAGCTGGAGACGATGCCCGAGGAGCAGCTGCACGCGCTTGCCCGGGAATATGAAATTCAGGGATACACCCGCATCAAGCGGCCGGATCTGATCATTCGGTTGCTGCAAGCCCGGACCGAACGCGAGGGGACCGTTTTCGGGGACGGTATTCTCGAAATCATCGAAGACGGATTCGGATTCCTGCGTGGAGCCAGACTGCTGCCAGGCCCGGATGACATCTATGTCTCGCAATCGCAGATCCGTCGATTCGGATTGCGAACGGGCGACCGGGTTTCCGGACAGGTGCGCCCCCCAAAAGACAACGAGAAGTTCTTCAGTCTCCTTCGGGTCGAAGCAGTCAACGGGATCGATCCCGAAACCGCTCGCAAACGCCCCTCCTTCGACACCCTCACCCCGATCTTCCCGCTCGAGCTAATCGATCTGGAAACCCAGCCGAATATTCTCTCGACCCGCGTGATCAATCTGGTGGCGCCGATCGGCCGCGGGCAACGCGGTTTGATCGTCTCGCCCCCGAAAGCCGGCAAGACATTGCTGCTGAAGTCGATCGCGAATGGCGTTTCGACGAACAATCCCGATGTCCACCTAATGGTCTGCCTGATCGGCGAGCGCCCCGAAGAGGTGACCGACATGCGCCGTTCGGTCGACGGTGAGGTCATTTCTTCGACCTTCGACGAACCGGTGGAAGATCACACCAAGGTCGCCGAGATGGCGCTCGAACGGGCCAAACGGCTCGTCGAAGGCGGCCGTGATGTGGTGATCCTGCTCGACTCCATCACTCGGCTGGCACGCGCCTATAACCTGGCTGTTCCCCCGAGTGGCCGCACCCTCTCCGGCGGTATCGATCCGGTGGCACTCTATCCGCCGAAGCGATTCTTCGGAGCCGCGCGCAATATCGAAGGCGGCGGCAGCTTGACCATCGTGGCGACCTGTCTCATCGACACCGGCAGCCGCATGGACGATGTGATCTACGAGGAATTCAAGGGTACCGGCAACATGGAGCTCCATCTCGACCGCAAACTGGCCGAGCGCCGCATCTATCCGGCAATCGATATCCAGCGGTCGGGCACGCGCCGTGAGGAGCTGCTGCTCGAGGATTCCAAGCTGCGCCAGGTCTGGACGATGCGCCGGATGGTGGCCATGCTCGGTGGAACCGAGGGGACCGAGTTGGTGCTCGGACGTCTTGCAAAAACGCAGAGCAACGAGGAATTCCTCGCGACCCTCAACAAGGACCTTTGAGCGACGGGAGAACCCCGAGCAAAGTCGAAAGCGTGGGTCCCAGGACCCACGCTTTCGCTTCTATGCGTGACGCTCTCGCAACGAACGTTCGGCTTCGGTCCAGCGGCGAGCGCGCGGTTTCAGGCGCACATCGCCCAGCAGGCTCCTGAGTGCCGCGGCGCGTTCGTCCAGTTCGACCGTCCGTTCCCGACCGATATCCTCGTAGAGCTCATAGACGATCGCACCATTGTCGAGCTGAACCCAACCGCCGATGATCCGGCCATCGGCCCAGACGGTTGGACCGGCATTGCCCACACTGTCGAAGAGACGCCCGGCATGGGGACCGAGATAGAAATCTCGTTGTTTCCAGCCCATTGTGGTGGAGTCGAGTCCGGGAAGAAGTGCAATCCAGGGATCGGGTGCCGGCACGGGCTCCAAATCCGAATCGAGAACGAACGCGGTTCCCGTATCGACCGTGACCTCACGGCTACTGACCTGATCGATCGCTTTGCGCGCTCGTCCCTTGGGCCATCCGGTCCACCAGGCGAAATCCTCGATGGTGGCCGGACCATGCCCCGCCAGCCAGGACCGGGCAATGTCCGCATCGGCTGTCTGGGCATCTCGGGGATGGGGCCAATCGGTTCGCCATCGATCCGTGGGAAACCAGGTGAAAAGCGCCGAATTCCAGCGTCCGCGCGGTTTGGCCCGGATCACCCGGCCGTCCGCGGACATGAGGGTAAGGAGCCGGCTGGTGATGGATTGCTCGGCTCCGCCACCACCGATGGTATCGAGTGCCAGTCGATAGCCGAGATACGGATCGGCGGCGCCGATTTCGGCGCTGGTGCTTCCTGGTCGATCGGCGAGATATGCGAGCAAGCGACGCTCGGCCTCCGCGAGCCAAATTTCCGGTTCGGGAATATGGCTCGCATCCAACAACCTCCCGAGGAGCCGGTATTGTTCCCGCACTACGGTGGACGACGACGAGAGCCAAATAGACGGAGCCAGTTCCCAATCGACAGCGAAGAGCGTCCGCCGCAAACCGAGAACGCGCACGATGGATCGTTCGTCGTAAAGCGCGTGTTCGATCTCTTCGATTCCGGCTGCCGGACAGCGAGCGATGATGCCGAGCACGGTCGAGGCGGGATCGGTCCCATGAATGGCCGTCAGCGATCGGGCAACCTCGATAGGCGAAGCCGCTGAGGATTCCCGTGCGAGGCGATGCCGGCGACCAAGCCTCGCACGTCGTTCGTCTTCATCGATATGCCGGCCCATGGATGCAACGATCAGGCGAAGATATCGACGATCGTGCGTTCGCGCTCATCCCAGGTCGACATCGACTCGTCCATGACCACGTACGTTTTTTCCTCGGATGTCGAAACGGCGCCGGGATTGCCGTCCTTGTCGAGTCCGACGATATTCATTTCGCTGGCGAATGGGTCGTCCAGCTGTTTCAGATCGAGCATGGCTTGTGCTAACGCCCGGTCGAGCGGCATGCCGAAGCGCATGAAGGTGACGACGCTGTGGGCGGTGCAACACCGTTGCGCCATTTCGCCGCGGCCCGTGCAGGCGGCAGCGCCCCATCGGTTGTCGCAATAGTTGCCTGCGCCGATGATCGGCGAATCGCCCACGCGCCCGGGATATTTCCATGCCCAGCCAGATGTGCTGACTCCGGATGCGAACTCGCCATTGCGATCGCGGCAGAGAAAATTGACGGTGCCGTGTGCGTCTACCAACTGCGGATCGGAGCTTATGTCCTTGACCAGGTCCCGCATTCGCTCGTAGTAGTCCGCGGCCGCCGATCCCTCTCGGGCAATATCCACCGAGCGGGACCGCCAGATCTCCAGCGCTTCCGGGGTCAGCAGATCTTTCGGTTCGAGTCCGGTTTCGGCCGCGAGGCGCCGCGCCCCCTCGCCAACGATGAGCACATGGGGAAGATCGTCCATCACCGAGCGGGCGAGCCGGGCGGCGTCCTGGTAGTCGTGGAGCGCCGCCACCGATCCCGCGCGCAACCCTCGGCCCTCCATGAGACTGGCATCGAGCTCGACTTGCCCCAGCATATTGGGCAATCCGGAATAACCGACGCTATGGTCGTCCGGATTGGCTTCGACGAGTGAGAGGGCAACCACGACGGCATCGAGCGCCGAACCGCCGCTCCGAAGGACGTCGATGGCTGCTTCCATCCCGACCGAGCCATTCGAAGAGGCAACGATGATCCCATGCGTCATGGAGCGGCGAACCTTTCTATTGCGAGATTGCTAAAGCCCGTGTGACTTCGTCCGTTTGGAATACCGGGAGCTCGATGGTGCGGTTGTGCTCGATCAGCCGGTAGCCTGCTGCCGGCGCCGTCAATTTCCCGATGATCGAGACTTCGAAATCGGCCCCGGCCACGGACTGCAGGACGTCGCCCACCCGGTCCGCTGAAATCGCGGCCAGCAATGTTCCGGACGAGAGCATCCCCAGCGGATCGAGATCGTAATGGTCGGAGATCGTCCGCGTGGTATCGAGCAAGGGAACGAGCTCGCGATTCATGACGGCGCCGAGACCGGAGGCGGCGCCGATTTCTCGAACACCGGTGGCGACACCGCCCTCGGTGGGATCGTGCAGCGCGGTGACCGCGCCGGTCGCAAGCAGCCGCTGCGCGATCGAAACGACCGAGATACCGGGATCGTGCAACAGTCGTTGCGCGCTCTGCACGAACTCCGCTCCGAACTGGGTAGTGAGCTCTGTTTCCCGTTCCAATGCGAGCAGGGCGGTTCCCTCGATCCCGGCAGGACGCGCGAGCAACAGCCGATCGCCCTGATGAGCGCCGCCGGGATGCAGCAATCCGTGTGCCGAGGCTGTGCCGATCAGGGTTCCGACCAGCAAGGGACGCGGAACGCCAGCGGTTATCTCCGTATGTCCACCCACCAACGCAATGCCAAGGGATTCACAGGTGTCGCGGAGCTGATCGAACAATGCGGTCACCGTTGCGGTCGTGGTCCCATGTTCCGGGAGCAGGGCGGTAACGAGCATCCATCGTGGATTCGCCCCAAGACAGCTCAGGTCGTTGGCATTGACATTGACCAGATAGGTTCCAGCTTCTTTGCTGACGAAGGTGACCGGGTCGCTCTTGACGACCAGGAGCGTGCCGCCGATATCGAGAATCGCGGCGTCTCTGCCCAGACCGGGACCGACGACGACCGATTCGTCACTGGTCGAAAGCGAACCGAGCAGCGATCCGAGGAGCTCGAACGGGAGTTTTCCAACTGGCAACATCTCGTCGGTCATATCGTCATCTAGAATGGGGGTTCAGACGCTGGATCGGATTCCAGCGAGCGTTGCACCAGCTCGACTCGCAATTCGGCCTGTTCGAGCAAATGCTGGCAGCGGGCGCTCATACGCGCTCCAATTTCGAAGCATTCGAGCGATTGATCGAGCGTCAGCTCTCCGCTGTCCAGCAACGCCACGATCGCTTCGAGCGCCGACATCGCGTCTTCGAAAGGACCGTCCACGCAGGTGCGCTGCCATGCAGCTATCGAAATCGCCAGATCAGGAGTCATGCTGCCTCATGCGGTGGTTCTGGTAACGCTGGAAACCACGGACTCGATCGAGCCGTCGAGAAAACGGGTGCGTAACCGATCCCCGGGCGCCACATCGTTTGGTGCCGTGAGCGGCCGGCCGGTATCGCCATGTTCGACGAAAGCATACCCTCGCCCGAGGGTTCGGGCCGGTGACAATGCCTGCAATAGATCGCCGGTGCGTCCCGCGTCCACGATTCGGCGATCGATCGCCAAATGGGCGCTCGCCGAGAGTCGCGCTCGATGCGCGGCGAGCTCCAGCGAGCGGTTCGGCGCCGCCCGGCTGGCGGCAGCGGAAAGCCGCGATCGCGCCTCCATGAGCCGAACGCGACGAGCGGCGAGTTGCCTGATCGGTCCGGCCCGATCGAGCAATGTACCCAACCGGTCGAGATCCAGAGTGCGCGCCGCCAGTTGGCGTTCGAATCGATCGACATGGAGCGAAAGCGCCTCGTTCAGATTGTCGAGCTCGGAAGCGATTGCCGGCGTCACCAGCTCGGCCGCGGCGCTGGGGGTCGGGGCGCGCAAATCGGCAACCAGATCGAGCAGTGACCAGTCGGTTTCGTGTCCAATGGCGCTCACGATCGGAATCGGGGATGCGAACACCGCCCGCACCAGCGACTCGTCATTGAACGCCGCCAGATCGGACGCCGAACCGCCGCCCCGGGCGATGACGATCACCTCGGACCGGCCATCCAGAATCAATGACTGGAGTGCGGACCGTAACGATGCGGGCGCGGTATCCCCTTGAACCGCCGCTGGCGCCATCAGAAGCTGGGCAAACGGGAAGCGCCGGCGTATGACATGCTGGATATCGTGCCAGACGGCTCCGCTTTCCGATGTGACGATACCGATGATGCCCGGGCTGGGCGGAAGCGGGCGTTTGCGTGTTTCGGAAAAGAGTCCCTCCGCTTCCAGTTGCTGGCGGAGAAGCTCCAGTTCGAGCGCGGCCAGACCAATGCCGGCTTCCTCGACGAGATCGACATAAAACTGGTACGCGCCCTCGGTGGCGTAGACCTCCACGCGTCCATGCGCGACACAGGCCGAGCCGGGGGAGGGGAGGGTGCGCTGGCGCAACGCATTCATGCGAAAGAGCACGCACCGCATCTGGGCGCCGTCGCCTGCGAGCGTGAAGAACACGTGCCCCGACCGCGAAACCGTGGATTCCAGCACTTCCCCCGTGATCCAGAGATCGCCGAGCAAGGAATCTGAATCGAAGAGACCACGAATATGATCCGTGATCTCGCGAACCGTGCGGGGGACGTCCAGCATGATGCGCTAGTTCACCGGGGTCACATGAAAGAGAGGTTGACCGTATTCGACTGCCTGCGCGTTCTTCACCAGGATCTCCGAAATGGTTCCGTCGAACTCCGAGGTGATTTCGTTCATGATCTTCATGGCTTCGATGATGCCGACGACCTGACCGACTTCCACCTGGTCCCCCTCTTCGATGAATGGGGGCTCGCCCGGGCTGGGGGACGCATAGAATGTGCCGATCATGGGCGAAACGACCACGTGATCGGACGATGGCTCCGTATCGGTGGGTCGGGAAGTGGATGTCTGAACCACCGGCGTGGCTGCCACAGATTCGGCCTGAACCATCCGGTGGGCATCGATCTTGATGCGAACTCTGGAACCGGAATGCTCGACATCGATCATCGTCAGTCCGTATTCACGCATCTGCCGCGCGGCGTCCTGAATGAAATCGGCGAGATCTTCCCACGTAGCCGAATTGTCCGACATGGCCATCTCTCCCTTGGGGACGCTAGTTCGCGCGTTCGATGTACTCGCCGGTGCGTGTGTCGACTCGCAGCAGTTCGCCGATATTGATGAAGAGCGGCACATTGACGACGAGACCGGTCTCCAGCGTGGCCGGTTTGGTACCGCCGGATGCGGTATCGCCCTTGAGCCCCGGATCGGTTTCGGTGACTTCCAGAATGACCGAGGTGGGCAACTCGAGATCGATCGGTTCGTCTTGCCACGTCATGACATCCAGCTCGTCATTGTCCTTGAGGAATTTGGCGGCATCGCCGACAGCGGATTCCCCCAACGTGAACTGATCGAAGCTGTCGAGATCCATGAAGTGAAATCCGTCGCCATCACGATACAGGAACTGAACGTGATTGCGTTCGAGACGGACGGCCGGAAATCGGGCTCCCGCCTGCACCGAATGGGTGGTGATCGCGCCGGTTCGCAGATCGCGCAGGGTCATGCGCAGCTGCGCGGAACCGCGCCCCTGCTTGTTGTGCGAAAAGTCGACGACCTTCACCAACCGGCCGTCGAATTCCATGGTCGTACCCTTGCGGACATCGCCTGTTTCGATCAATGCAATGACTCCTCATCAGAGCTGCGGGCGCTTGGGAGCGTGGCTGAGCAGCTCGTATCCTTCTTCTGTGACGAGCACGACATCCTCGATGCGCACCCCCCCGAAATCCCGAATGTAGATGCCCGGTTCGATCGTGAGAATCGAGTTCGCGGGAAGCGGATCGTCGTTCTTTCGATGAATGAACGGTCCATCATGGATGCGGACACCGATGCCATGACCGAGCCCATGGACGAATTGCTCGCCATACCCTGCCGATGCGATGACATCGCGGGCAGCGGCATCCACATCGCTGGCCGGCACTCCGGCACGAACGACCTCAAGGGCAGCTTCCTGCGCGGCCTGGACGATAGTGTAAATCTCGACGAGTTGGGCGGGCGGCTGGCCCACCCAATTCGTGCGCGTCAGATCGGCGGTGTAGCCGTGGACCGTTGCCCCGATGTCGATGACGATCGATTCGCCGGCGCTGAGTTTGCGCTCGCCCGGTTCGTGGTGCGGTTTGGCCGAGTTCGGACCGAACGCCACGGTCGGAGGAAATCCCCAGCCGTCGGCGCCTTGTCCCAGAAACAGGATGGCGATCAGATTCGCGACTTCCCGTTCCGTCACGCCGGGAGTCAGCGCCGCGAGCGCTTGTTCATATGCCCGGTCAGTGATGTCGATCGCCTGCCGTTGCCACGCGATTTCCTGCGGCGTCTTGACCCAGCGCAATCGGTCGATCTGATCGCCGACCGGCACCGTTTCGATCGGTCCAAGCTGCTCGGTCAGGCGCAGAAAGGAGGCATGGGGCAGGGTCGCCGTTTCGATACCCAGCGTGCGGATACCGGATTTGGCGATCGCTTCTCCGGCGTGCTTTTCCCAGGGTGCGGCGATCTGGATGACCTCGAATTCCGGGGCCGCGGCGCGGGCCCAATCGGCATTGTTCGGGTTCGTGAAAAGCTGCGCGACATCCGGGGTGATGAAGAGCGCGCCATTCGAGCGACCAGAGTGATCTTCGGCTCGATACCCACTGGCGAACGAGCGATTGTCCTGATCAGTGATGAGGATGGCATCCCAGCCCTCACGCCGCAGCACTGCGCGCACGTCCTCGATTCGCTGCGACATCAGTTCTCCGGCTCCTGGAAATTGGCGAGACAATAATCGAGCGCCAATCGGTATCCGTCGGTGCCCAGTCCGACGACCTGACCGCGAGCGATCGCGGAAACGACCGAATGGTGCCGAAAGGCTTCGCGCGCGTGGATATTGCTGATATGCACCTCGATGACCGGCGTGCGCACGCCCGAAAGCGCGTCGCGGACGGCAATACTGTAATGACTGAGCGCGCCCGGATTGATGATGATCGCGGTCGCGTCCGGACCGTGCTCCTGAATGGCATCGACCAGCGCGCCTTCGTGATTCGATTGCAGGGCAATGATCTCGGCCGGCGGGCTCGCCGCGGCGGCTTGCGCTTCCAGCCCGCGGACGATGTCCGGCAGTGTTGTCGAACCGTAGATGGCCGGTTCGCGCGTTCCGAGCATATTCAGGTTCGGTCCGTTGAGCACGAGAAATCGGCGTGCGCTCACGTGGGGCAGTGTCCTATCCAACTGGCGCGCCGCTATTGGCGACGGCGCTGACGAATGCGCGAATACGATACGACGAATCGCTGCCTTCGGGGACGAATCGGCCGACGAAAATATAGACAGGCTGCAAATACTGATTCCCACCCGGCAATCCGGCGGTCGTATACCCGATTTCGATCGAGGAATACGTGGCTTTGCCATGAACGACGCCCTGCTCGTCGGCTACGCCTTCCGGAAGCTGGACGTCCAGGAAGGCTTCGCCGCTGCTGACCTCCGCCCAGGCGTCCTTCGGATCCCGAAGCTGGTAGAGATCGAAGCGGTCGATTTCCGGCCAGCGGACCGATGCCTCGATCACCACACCGCCGGGCGCCACGGTTACCACGGCGCTGGGATAGGCGGCAATGAGATTAGCGGGTTCGAGCGGAATGAACTGCACCGTGACCCGGTGGGTCGTATCCGAGCGGCTGACGATACTGCCGTCGTCGACATTGTTGGGCAGCAGACCCGCGGTGCGAAGCCACTCCCGGGCCAGTCCGATGGCTGCATCATCCTCAGGCAGATCGCCCTCGGTCGGCTGGTCGGGGGAAAAATACTGAACCAGACCGGCCGAAACGAAAAGCTGCTGGTCGCCCTGGATGTCGAAGCTGCCATTGCCCCGATCGTTGACCTCGCCTTCGATTTCGAGTTTTTCGGCGATTCGTTCCGTGCGACGCGCCGTCGGTTCCTTCCAGTTGAGCTTGTAAACCGGCGCCTCCCGGGGAACGGCATCGAGATTGATCTTGGATGCCGACGTGATTTCGAACTGGTATCCCTGCTGGTTGGAGGACGGAAGATCGGGCGGCGGTAATTCGCTGGTGAGCTCACTGGATGCGGCGGTCGATTCGCTATTCGCCGCCGGTGTCGCATCCTGTGCCAGGGTTCCGTTGCCAGCGACTGCAATCGCGAGGGCGAGGAGCGCGAACAGCAAGCGGACGGGAAGTCTGCCGGTCGCGTGCGGATGACCTGTCAAAGAATCATTCCTTTCTCAGGCGCGCGTTGCGGGCGCGCTTGCTATGGCTGGATCGAGTTCGGACATGCGCCGCAACTCGACGATTTGATCGCGGAGCAGCGCGGCCTTCTCGAACTCGAGATTCTTCGCTGCCGTTTTCATCTGGCTTTCGAGATCTTTGATCATGCGGATCAGCTCATCCTTGGGCATCTGCATGATGACGCCCGGTCGATCCGAGCCGCCGGTGCGGTATTCGGGCGACTCCTCGGCCACCTGGCGTACGCGCTCGGTGATGTCCTTGATTTCTTTGACGATTCCGCGTGGTTCGATGCCATGCTCGGTGTTGTAGTTCATCTGGATCTCACGGCGCCGGTAGGTTTCCTCGATGGCCGCGGTCATCGATCGGGTCATGGTGTCGGCGTACATGACCACTGTGCCATCGACATGGCGGGCGGCGCGCCCGATCGTCTGGATCAGCGAACCTTCGGAACGAAGATACCCTTCCTTGTCCGCATCGAGGATGGCAACCAGCGAGACCTCCGGGAGATCCAGCCCTTCGCGCAACAGGTTGATCCCGACGACCACATCGTAGATGCCGAGACGCAGATCGCGCAGAATCTCGATCCGTTCGAACGTGTCGATCTCGCTGTGCAGATAATGGGTGCGCACGCCCATTTCTTTGAGATAATCCGCCAGATCTTCGGCCATTCGCTTGGTCAGGGTGGTGACGAGCGAGCGCTCGCCCCGGCTGACGCGCAGATTGATCTCGCGCAAGAGATCGTCGATCTGGCCCTTGGTCGGACGGACCGAGATCGACGGGTCGATCAGACCGGTCGGACGGATGACCTGCTCGACGGTCCGTTGGGATACCTCTTTCTCGAACGGTCCCGGCGTCGCCGACACATAGACGACCTGATTGAGCATTCGATCGAATTCATCGAAGGTGAGCGGCCGGTTGTCGCGAGCGGACGGCAGTCGGAATCCGTGTTCCACCAGGATGTCCTTGCGCGCGCGATCGCCCGCGTACATGCCCCGGACTTGCGGAATGGACATGTGGGACTCGTCGATGATCATCAGGAAGTCTTTGGGAAAATAATCCAGCAGCGTATGCGGTTGCTCACCCGGTTTCAGGCGCGAGAGATGCATCGAATAATTCTCGATCCCGGAACAGAATCCGGTTTCTTCCATCATCTCCAGATCGTAGTTGGTGCGTTGTTCGAGCCGCTGGGCTTCGACCAGCTTGCCCTGGGCGCGCAGTTCCTGGAGTCGTTCGCCGAGCTCGACCCGGATGTCGTCGATACCGGCTCTGAGTTTGTCGGCAGAGGTGACATAATGTCGAGCGGGGTAGATATCGAGCTCGATGCGGTCGACCAGCAATTCCCCGGTCAACGGATCGACCTCGACGATCCGCTCGATTTCATCCCCGAAGAACTCGATGCGAACCGCAATCTCTTCGTATGCGGGAAAGACCTCGATGGTGTCGCCCCGGACGCGGAACGACCCACGCACCACGGTCATGTCATTGCGATCGTATTGCACGTCCAACAATCGCCGGATGATCTGATCGCGCCGCTCCTGCGCGCCGCGGCGCAGGGAAATGACCGTGTTCTGATATTCCTCCGGCGAACCGAGTCCATAGATACACGAAACCGAAGCGACGATGAGGGTATCGGGCCGCGTCAGCAGTGACCGCGTCGCCGCGTGGCGGAGCTTGTCGATCTCCTCGTTGATATCGGTGTCTTTTTCGATATAGGTGTCGGTGCGCGCGACATACGCCTCGGGTTGGTAGTAGTCGTAATACGAGACGAAATACTCGATGGCGTTGTTGGGGAAGAATTCCTTGAATTCCGAATAGAGTTGCGCGGCCAGTGTCTTGTTGTGCGCCAGCACCAGGGTCGGGCGGTTGTATTGCTCCACCAAATTGGCCATGGTGAACGTCTTGCCGGACCCGGTGACCCCGAGCAGCACCTGGCGCTTGAGATCGCGGTTGAGTCCATCGACCAGTTGTTCGATCGCTTTGGGCTGGTCGCCGGTAGGGCGGAGGTCGGTTTCGATACGGAAGTTAGCCAAAGTCGTGACCCCGTGAATCAGATCAGATGATCTGGTCAAGAGGCGAAGTATAGCCGACCGGCGGATCCGAAGTTCGGCTTTCGGTGGCCGTAGCAATCGCCATCAGGGGAGACGGTAGAAGTCGGAATCGGCGACGGGGTTCGCCACAACGTCTTCGATATGCCGGACCGCCCAGCGTTGACCAGGAAAGATCAGCCGGCCCGTGGCCTCATCGCGATCGCACCAGGCGTAATCATCGAACTCGTCGTCGAGCGTGATCGGCATGTCCTGGACCAGCTGAAATGCAAAGACCGGCGCCAG
This sequence comes from Thermomicrobia bacterium, assembly GCA_044464585.1. Lineage (GTDB taxonomy): Bacteria > Chloroflexota > Chloroflexia > Thermomicrobiales > UBA6265 > JAMLHN01. The sequence continues at coordinate 38,562 of JBIQLF010000011.1, read as the reverse complement.
CACGATGGTGTCGGTGGCATGATCGAAGAACTGGTTGATGTAGTCCGCGGAAAAAGCGTCGAGGTGCGCCAGTCCCGTCTGGATGCGCACCGCACGGCGAGCCGCTTCGAGCGATGTCTCGCCCTCGGAAACGCGCCCGTGGATACCATGCCAGGTATCTCCGAGCGGCAGCCCCGACCGGCGACGCAAGAGCAGGAATTGCGCGCGGCCATGACGATGACGGAAGACGTAGGCATCGACGATATCGGTTGTAATCGAAGCCATCGAGTCCTCCGGGTGGCGGCGGTGTCACGTGCCAAGGGACGGTTGGTTGTACCACGAAATCAGGGGCGAGGGCCGCCGGTCTCGACAGGCAATTATTTTGCGGATAACATAGATTGACCGCAAACTACGCCAAACGCGGTCCACTCGCGTCCGGGCTCGTGCGATAGTGTCCGGGCTCGAAACACCGCGTCGCGCCTGTTCGAACGAAACCACGCATGGACCGCACTGCCGAACCGGTATCCTCCCGCATCCAGAATCCCGACATGCCATCTGACGTAGCTCACGATCCCAAGATCGCCATCCATGGGACGCGGCAGCGCGCCGTGCTGCTTTCACTTGTGTTCTTGTGCGGCGCGGTCAGTATCGGAACCGAGCTGGCGATGTCGCGTCTCCTGGCGCCGTATTTCGGCACCTCGACCTTCATCTGGGCGAATCTGATCGGCTTGACGCTGGCATTCCTGGCAATCGGTTACTACGCCGGTGGCCGCCTGGCCGATCGCTATCCGGCGCTCGATGTCATGTTGTTGATCGCCGGTTTGGCCGGAGCCGCCGTCGCGATCATCCCCGTCCTCGCCCGGCCCATTTTGCGGATATCGCTGGACGCATTCGACGAATTGAATGTCGGAGCATTCTTCGGTTCGTTTTTCGGATCGCTTCTGCTCATGGCGCTCCCGATGCTCCTGTTCGGTTGCATTTCACCATTTGCCATTCGAATGCGCACGGAGAACGTCCGTTCGAGTGGCGAAACGGCGGGCAATATCTATGCGCTCTCCACCATCGGCTCGATCGTGGGGAGTTTCCTGCCGGTCCTGGTGCTCATTCCGGTGTTCGGCACTCGCGCCACCTTTCTCATCATGGGCGTTGCATTGATGGCCCTCTCGCTCGTCGGCTCGATCGCGCTGCGCGGCGGTCGGCGCATGCTTCCCGTCGTCCTTCTCCTGGCCGGTGCGCTCGGACTTCACGCCGCCACCGCTTCGGGAGCCATCAAACCGCCCTATCTCGGCACGTTGGTCGAGGAAACGGAATCCGAATACAACTACATTCAAGTTCTCGAACGCGACGGCCGTATCTATCTGGCGCTGAACGACGGACATGCGGTGCATTCCATCTACGATCCGGCATCGGTCCTGACTGGCGGTCCGTGGGACTACTTCTTGCTGGCTCCGGCCATGACCGGCATCGAACCGCACGACGCGCTGATCGTCGGACTGGCCGGCGGTACATCGGCCCGTTCTCTGTTGGACACCTGGCCCGGGCTCGGAATCGATGGTGTGGAAATCGATCCGGTCGTGCTCGATCTGGCGCGGACGTATTTCGCGCTGGACGATCCTCGCCTTTCGGCGGTGGCCGAAGACGGCCGCTATTTTCTGGAAACGACCGATCGCCGCTACGATCTGATCGCGCTGGATGCCTATCGCCAGCCCTACATTCCATTCCATCTGGCGACGACCGAATTCTTCGAACTGGTCGACCGGCACCTGAACGAGCATGGCGTGGTGGTCGTCAACGTCGGCCGGTCGGAGCGCGATTTTCGACTCGTGGACGCACTATCATCTACGTTGAGCGCGGTCTTCCGGTCCGTATGGCTCGTGGATGTGCAGGGGTACGACAATACAATGGTATTCGCGTCGAACGACGATGTATCGCTGGACGACATCCGGGATCGACTGGAATCGTTGACGCCGGGAACGAATCAGCAGATCGTTGCTGCTGACGTTTTCGCGGATGGCAACTTGCGTCTGAATGCGTCGCACGAGCGACCATATACCGATGACCGCGCTCCGGTGGAAACGCTGATCGACCGCATGATCTTCGATGCGGCAAGAGAAGAAACTGGCCAATGACAACGACAATCGACCTCCGGCCGCTGCAGAGCAGCGCGATCGGTCGCATTCCGTACGTCCGCCATGGCATTACGGGCCGGGTGCCGGGACTCGGACTGGCGGACGGCAACATTTCCTATACCGAACCGCGTGACCCGGATGACGCCTGGCAAATGCGGCAACGGTGGTGCGGCCAGATGGGAATCGATCCGGCCACCCTGGTGACCGCGCATCAGGTTCATGGCAACGCCGTGGGCGTCGTGCCTCGATCGAGTGCTGGCACCGGTTCGGCGCCGGGCAGCGGTCTTTTCGGCAAGTTCGACAGTCTTGTTACGAACGAACCGAATGTGGCCGTCATGATGACCCATGCCGACTGTCTGGCGGTGATCCTGTGCGATCCTCAAATGCGAGCCGTCGGAGTGGTCCATGCTGGGTGGCGCGGGACGGTGACCGATGTCTCAGGTGAGGCCGTGCGAACGATGTGCGCTCGCTTTGGCTCTGGCCCGGAAGAGATCCTGGCATTCATTGGACCGGGTATCTGCGCGAAGTGTTATGAAGTCGGTGATGAGGTCACCGAAGGGTGGCAGTCGACCGCGCCGCGCGACGGCGACCGTGCGGTCGTGCGCATCGGTGGCCGCTGGCATTTCGATATGGCCGAAGCCAACCGGCTGCAGCTCCGAGCGGCGGGTGTGCGCGACGATGCGATCGAGCGGTCAGGTGCCTGTACCCGATGCCAGGGAGACGTCTGGTTCTCGCATCGCGGGCAGGGCGCGGCCACGGGACGCTTTGCGTCGATTATCACGGTGATCGAATGAATGAGCTATCGATAGAAACAACGCTGGCGTCGCGGCTGGCGCAGGTGCGCAAGCGCGTCGAGGACGCCGCGATCCTGGCCGGACGCGACCCGGAGACGATCACCATCGTCGGCGTGACGAAGACGGTCGACCGTTCCGCCGTCGATCGAGCCTACGATCTGGGATTGCGGGTCTTCGGCGAAAACCGGGTGCAGGATGCCCGGTCGAAGTTCAGCACACGACTTCCGGCTGATGCCTCGCTCCATATGATCGGGAGCTTGCAGACGAATAAGGCCAAATTGGCCGCCGAGCTCTTCGATATGATCGAGTCCGTCGACCGGCCTTCGTTGGTCCAGGCGCTGGCGAAGCAGGCCGAGAATATGGGCAAGACCATCGAAGTGCTGCTGGAGATCAATGTCGCGGGCGAAACCCAGAAAGCCGGTTGTCCCCTGAACGAAGCGCAAGCGCTGCTCGACCTGGTGCTGGAACATCCTGGCCTGCGCGCCAGAGGTTTGATGACGATGGCTCCGCTCGTCGATGATCCGGAAACCGTGCGCCCCGTTTTTCGCGGGTTGCAGGAATTGGCCCGGTCGCTGGAGGAATCGCGAGGGGTAGAGCTTCCGGTCCTTTCGATGGGCATGAGCAACGATTTCCAGACGGCAATCAGCGAGGGCGCCACTCATGTGCGCATCGGTCGGGCAATTTTCGGTGATCGATAAACCCGATCGGGTGCGGCTGGTTTCGCTGGCGAGCGGCAGCAGCGGGAATTCATTGCTCGTGCAATGCGGCGATGTTGCGGGACTGGTCGATTGCGGCATCGGACCGAATCGGCTGCGTGCGGAATTGCTCCAATTCGGACTCCGGTTCTCCGACCTGAGTTTCGTCTATATCACCCACGAGCATATCGACCACGTTCGCGCGGTGCCGGCGCTCTCCCGGGCCGGAGCGCCAATCGTCACCGGGGCGGGAACGGCCCAGGCGATGGGCCTCTCCAACGGCTGGTCCAGGATCAGACATGGAGCGCGCTTCGAATGTGGCGCAATCGAAGTCACCGCGGTGCGAACATCGCACGACGCGGCCGAACCGTTGGGAGCGGTCATTTCCTTTGCGGGGATGACCGCCGCGATCTTCACCGACCTTGGCGAATGGGATGAGGTCACGGTCGACGCGATGTCCCACGCCGATGTGATCGTGGTCGAAGCCAACCACAATATCGAGATGCTCAAGCGGGGACCGTATCCGGCGCACTTGAAACGCCGCGTGCTCTCGAATGTGGGACATCTTTCCAATGAAGACTGCGGGCGGCTCACCGACCGGGTCCGGACTCAGTCGGGCAAGAACCCGGCTATTTTTCTGGCCCATCTGTCGACCACCAACAACACCCCGCATCAGGCCGTTTCCGATGTCGCGCATACGGGAATCTGGCAACGTGAGAGCCTGACCGCGCTTCCGCGCTCCGGCGCGCTCGATCTGCTGTCGATCGCTCCTGCGAGCCGGCAACCGCCAGCGGAAATTCAGCAACCGCTATTCGGATTTTCGAACGAGCCGGGCGTGTGACAATCTCCGTGCGTCCATGCAGTGGCTCTACAGGCAGGCGGTTCCGCGCATCGAGCGGATTGGCGAGCGTGCTCCGCACTCGGACACCACGATTTCAGGGAGGCCCACTCTGTCCACGATAATGCTCATGCATGACCGGCTTGCAACCTCGGTGCTCCTGTTCATGGCGGCGATAGGCATCTGGGGACTCTATCTCTTCTTCACGGGAGGCGGGGTGACCGGCAGCTTCAACGGCGCCCTGATGATCGGCGAGGTGCTGATCCTGGCGCAAGTCGTCTTCGGGATCGTGCTCTATGCCCGGGGGTTCCGGCCGGAATCGTCGATCCATTTGCTCTATGGAGCGACCGCCGTCGTCGCGCTGCCGTTCATCTGGAGCTATATGCGCGAGCGCGACGCGCGACAGGCGTTGCTCTTCTTCAGTTTGGGGGCGCTCTTCGTTGCCGGTCTGGCCGTCCGGGGCATGGCGACCGGCTCCTGATCGCAAACGAATGCGGAGCCGATCGCAACTGTACGAACACGAGAAACCAAAACGCTTCGTCGTTCGTATTTGGTGACAGATCGTCACAGCAGTGGATCGGAATTCACTGGAATTCATTGAGGTTTCACGGTCCGTTGACAATGCTACGGTGCGAGCGTACAATCTGACCGTACAGTCCGAAAGATACGTTCGCGACGGCATGGGGTATCGCGTAAGGAGTGGGAGTGGAAGGCAGTTCCCGCGATTACCAACCGGTAATCGATCAGGCGTTGCAGGTGGTCTATAGTCATCACCACCGCTTGATCAATCAGCTTTACCCAAGCGCCTTCGAGCCATTGTCGCTCGACGCTCTGCGAGATGGCCCGCTTGGACAAGATCTCAGCAAACTCGCCAGGCTGGCCCGTGGCGAAGTGCGTGAGCAAAAGGAGCATGTGCTCACGGCGATCGATTCGATCGTGCAGCTCCTCTTCTGGCCAGCAGCAGCGGAAGACTATACGGTGCCCCGTTCGTTCTGGGATTCGGAGTTGGGACGAATGCTGGCGCTGGCGAAATTCCGCGCCTTCGAACCGAACGAGCTCGTTTCGATCGGCAACGCGGCTCAGCAGCTGAATGTCACCCGCCCGACCATTTATCGCTGGATGGACGATCGTACGCTCAGTTACGTCAAGGACGATATGAGCGGTCGCACGTTCGTGGTTCGGAAGGATATCGACAACCTGAAACGGGTGGCCGCTGAGCTCGGTTCGGCCGAATAACGGCGAGTCCCGCTGATTTTGCTGCCGACGGCGCCGAAAGGCGCCGTTTTGCTATGCCACTCACTGACTATGGGTCGCCTCCGTCGATCTCCCCAACTCACTGCCAGCGAACCGGGTTGGTGCGCTGGCCGGGCATCACAGCGCTCGACCCGCCTCGGGATTCCGGCTGGCGAGCGAGTCGGCACGTTCGGGCCGAGATCGTGAATCGCGGAGCGGCCCATGCCAACGGCAACGGACGCCGTGCGAACCAGTCGCTCCTATACCGAATGCCTGTGGCGCCCTACCGATACTCGAACGGCACGCGCCGGGAAATGGTGCTGACGACCTCATAGCCAATGCTGTCGATCAGCGCGCCCAGCTCGTTGGCGTCGGGGGCGCCCGATGCGCGATCGCCGATGAGCGTGATTTCGCTCCCCACGGAAAGATCGAGATCCGCGGGGATCCCCACGCTCGTCTGATCCATGGAGACCCGACCGCGGATTGGCAGTCGCCGCCCCTGAAATCCCGCCCACCCCCGATTGGAGAGGCAACGCGAATAACCGTCGGCATACCCGACCGGCAGGAGCGCGATCCGCTCGTGCTCGGTGGCAACGTACGTGCCGCCGTAGCCGGTTCGATCTCCGGGCGCCAGATTCGCAATGTGCTGGATGGTCGCTCGCCATTCGAGCGCGGGCCGCATGCCCTCGAAAAGCGGTACATGCTCGGATGGTGATATGCCATACAGGCAAATACCGGCCCGCACCAAATCCAGGTCGGTTGCGCGATTGCGGAGAAGTGCGGCGCTGTTCGCGATATGCGCGATTCCTCGATCGATTCCCAGCTCATCGATGCGTTCGAGCGTCGATCGATAGAGGGCGAATTGGCGCTCCATTCGATCGGGCTGGGCGGCGTCGGCATCCGCGAAATGCGAATAGACGCCTTCCAATCGCATACCCGGGTGCCGCGCGATTCGGCGCGCGATCTCGGGCGCGTGCCCCGGGGGGACACCAAACCGGCGCATTCCAGTGTCGATCTTCACGTGGACACTGAGTGGCCGGATGGCGGATTGCAGGTCGAGACAGTCCGCCATCCGGTCGAGCTGGGTCGAATCCCCTACCCCGAGCGAAATGGCGAAAGCGGCGGCAGCCGGCGCTTCGTCCGGTGCGCTGGAACCGAGCACGAGGACGGGAACGGTGATGCCAGCCTCGCGCAGCTCGCGAGCCTCCCTCACGGTCGCGACGCCGAGCCAGGTTGCGCCCCCTGCGAGGGCCGCCCGCGCCGCTTCGACCGCGCCGTGACCATACCCGTTCGCCTTGACGATGGCCATGAGCCGGACGCCAGGCGTCAGGTGCTTCAGAACGATCGATGCATTGGAGCGTATCGCATCGCGATCGACGATTGCCCGCGTTGGTCGTCTCGCAAAACCGTCTTCGACCATGGCCGGTCTTATTCTGTGGGGCTGTCCTCGTCTTGCTCGCTGGCAATGAGCTTGACGAGATCGCGACGAGTGACGATTCCCACGATCCGGTTGTCGTCGGTGACCACAGGAACCGGATTGACATTGTGATCGATCATGATAGTTGCCAGGTCGGAGATCGTCGCATCCTGGTCGACATTGATAACCGGCGACGTCATGAGTTCCCGAGCCGTTGTGGCCAGCACCCGGCGAATCTCGTGGTCGAAATCGCTGGCGTCATCTCGGGTTTCACGATTCCACGGGAATTGCAGTCGACCGGCCCGGAAATAGCCTCCGAGAAAGGAAACAGTCTCCGGAAAATCGACGACCGCTTCCCGCGTCACGATATCCGATTCGGTGATGATTCCCAGCAGCTCGCCATCGTCGACGACGAGCACCCCGGGAACTTCTTGTCTGCCGATCATCGCGGCAACCGTGCGTACCGTGTCGTCTGGAGAAACGACCGGCACGCGCGTTCGCATGATCGATGCGACGGTGACCTCGTCCTGGCTCATCGGTTTACCGCGCTTTCTGTTTCGAGATCGGCAAGAACAGTGGCAATGGCCCGGGGCAGATCGCTCGCGACCACTCCCAGGGTCGACAGTTCGCCGGTCAGGCGTCGTGCAGCTTCGCCGCCAGCATAGACGGCCAGCGACGCCGCGTCGACTGGAGCCAATCCCTGCGCAAGAAAGGCGCCGATCGAACCCGAAAGCACATCTCCGGTTCCCGCGGTGGCAAGCGCTGGAGCGGCGGATTCGACCGTGCGAACGGTCGTGCCGTCGCTGATCCATGCCCGCCCGGCTTTGAGAACGACCGTCTGTTGCCATTCCTGCGCGGCGGTCCGGACCGATTTTGCCGGTTCCGCCACGATCGCACCGGTCTCGATCCCCGTAAGTGCGGAGAACTCGCCAACATGGGGAGTCAGCACGAGCGAGAACGGTTCGACCCGCGTCCACCACGCATCGCGGTCTGCAAGCCAGTGCAAGGCGTCGGCGTCGATGACCGCCGGGAGCGACCTGCCAGCCAGCCCGCCGGACGTATCGGACGCTGCATCTCGCTTGTTCGATCCGAATCCGAGCGTACGAGCGCCGGAGCGATGGGTATCGCCGAAGAGCGCGGCCAAAAGCGCGGTCGCCGTGTCATCGCGCGACAACCCCGGCCCGACGACCATCGCCCGCGACTTTTCAGCAACCGGAATGATCTGGCGCATGGCATTCTGGACACCATGTGATGCATCGGTTTCCGGCAGGGGAAGGAAAACCGCTTCGGGCACCAGCGTGGCCGTGGCGCTGACCGAAGATCGGGGCAACGCCAGGACGACGATACCCGCCCCCGATCGGCCGGCGGACATGGCAGCGAGCGCGGGCGCCCCGATATATCCGGGCGCGCCGCCAACGATGAGCAAACCGCCGACGCCCCATTTGTGGGCATGCTCATCCCGTCTCGGCAGAAGTCCGAGGACCGTAGCCCGATCGATGATCTCGATCGGAGCGCTCGATTCGTTCGTCATTCGTCTTTCGTCCCCTTCAGCGCGACCACAATTGCCATCGCGTCTGTTCGTGAGTGGGTTATCGACACGCTGAAATCCGTCAAGCCCAGCAACTCCGCCCGTGCCTTCGCATCTCCGTGGAGGACCAATACCGGCTTTCCTCGCCGGTTGACTCGAGTTTCCATTTCGCGCCAGCGGATGCCGCGAATGCCCGTGCCCAGCGCTTTCGAGGTCGCTTCCTTGACGGCGAAGCGGCCAGCGAGCTCCTCGGTGCGGTTGCGAAACCGGGAGCGCTCGTATTCGGTGAAGCAGCGTTCGAGAAACCGTTCGCCGAAATCATCGAGCACATGCTGGATGCGCGCGATCTCGATGATATCGATTCCGACCGCAATGGCCCCGGACGTATCCGGATCGAATTCCGGGATATACGTCATGACCGTTGGATCGCTTTCGGTCCGGCGGTGCGATAGCGTTCGAGGAACGCGGCTCGGGTCTCCGAAAAGGTCCCATCCCGCAAGGCCTGGCGCATCGTTTCCATCTGGCGAACCAGAAACCGCAAGTTGTGCACCGACGCGAGCCGTAGCGCCAGGATCTCGCGGGCCCGGAAGAGATGGTGCAGATAGGCGCGGTCGAATTGCTGGCAGGTCTCACAATCGCATCCGGCATCGATGGGAATGAACGATTCCCGATGAATGCGGGTATGCAGGTCGATTCGCCCATCCGGTGTGAAAACCGATCCATTGCGGGCGAGTCTGGTGGGGAGAACGCAATCGAACATGTCGATCCCCTGCGCTACCCCATTCCAGAGATCTTCTGGCGACCCGACCCCCATCAGATACCGGGGTTTGTCAGCGGGGAGTTCTGGAACGACGATATCGATCATCTCGGCCATCTCGGACTTGGTTTCGCCCACGCTCAATCCACCGATGGCGATACCGGAGACCTCCGAGGCGCCAACGAATTCGGCGCTCAGTTTTCGCAGATCGGATTCCATGCCACCCTGTACGATCCCGAAGAGCACACCGCGTCGTTCCCGGTTGCTCAGGGCCAGTGCGGCGATGCAACGTTCCAGCCAGCGATGGGTGCGCATCGTTGCATCGTAGATCTTGCGCGGTTTGGCCGGGAGCCCGATAAGATGATCGAGCGCCATCATGATCTCGGAACCCAGAGTGGCCTGAATATCGACTGCGCGCTCCGGGGTCAGCATATGAAGCGAACCGTCGATATGAGATCGGAAGCGGACTCCGTCTTCCGTCACTTTGGCTTGCTGGGCGAGCGAGAAGATCTGGAAGCCGCCGCTGTCGGTCAGAATGGGGCGCGGCCAGCGCATGAACGCGTGCAGACCACCGGCCTGATCGATAAGCTCGGGTCCCGGGCGAAGCATCAAGTGGTAGGTATTGGCGAGCACGATCTGAGCGCCGATGCGCTCCACCTCGCCGGGGTGAAGAGTCTTGATCGTGGCCTGCGTTCCCACGGGCATGAAAACCGGCGTCTCGACCGGTCCCCGGCGGGTATCCAGTCGACCGAGACGCGCGGCCGACGCTGGATCGGAACGCAGACTCGTGAAGCCGAATTCGGCCCCGGATGGCGCGGAAGCAGTCGACCTCGTGGATCGTTCGACGGCGATCAACGATCGCGCTCCGGTCGCGGCAGCGAATGCATCAGCCGTTATCGCGGCTGGTTGTAGCCCGCCTGCAGGCGGCGGTTTCGAGCGCGTTGGACCGCATCGGCACGATCGGCGCCGTTCGATGCGGACGCGCTGGCCGAGGCGCTTTTTGCTGCTCCGTTGGCCGAGATGGTTTTGACCGCGGATGGCTCACCAACATTGTCCAGGAAGGAAACATCGGCCAGTGGGTCTTTTTTCGATGCGACCGGTTTGACCTCGGCAGTCTTGGTGGTCGATCCGGTCTTGGCTGAGCTCACCGATGATTTGGCCGCCGTGGTCGATTTGGCGCTCGCGCTGGTCGTGGAGGTCGACGACGAGCCGCTCTTGCTGGATGCGGAGGTGGCGCTTTGGGCGGTCTTCTTGACGTTGTTCGCTTCTTTTTGCAGGGTCGAGTTGACTCCGGCCAGCTCTCCCTTGATGCCGGCGAGTTCGCGATCGACCTGACCGCGCAGCTCGCGGACATTGACGCCCGCTTCCCGCTCGAACTCGCCTTGAAGATCAGAAGTCATCTTCTTGGCATCGCGCAGAAATCTCCCGGCTTGACCGGCGAGTTCCGGAAGACGGTCCGGACCGAAGATAATGAGGGCGACGATCGCGATGATCACGATCTCCTGCATCCCCATTCCCAAGAATCCCATGGCGAGTTTTCCTCATGTGAATGCGAATGGCGGCGCTCGAACGGTGGTCGTCTTGTCGGGCCGAGCGCCGGTGAAGTATAGCATTGGGCCTCGGAGCCCCCTCCGAAAAGGGGAGGCGCGTGGCGAAGACGTCGCAAAGAACGGGGAGGCCGGGTAGTGCACGAATGAAGGCGATCGTTGGTCTCGGGAATCCGGGAAATCAATATGCGGGGACCCGTCACAATATCGGATTCATGGTCGTCGACCGGCTCGCCCAGGAGCACGGCGCCGCGCCCGCGAAAGCGCGTTTCAAGTCGCTCGTCACCGAAATCACCATCGGGACGGACAAAGTCGTTTTGTTGAAACCGCAAACATATATGAACCTGAGTGGCGACGCCGTTCGGTTGATGGGGCATTGGTACAAGCTCTATGCCGATGAGATTCTCGTCGTGCTGGACGAACTCGATCTGCCGTTCGGTACCGTCCGTCTGCGGGAACGTGGTAGCGCCGGAGGTCACAATGGGCTCTCGTCGGTCATCCAGCAGCTCGGCACCAACGAGATTCCCCGGTTACGGATCGGCATCGGCCGGGGGCGCTCGTCGGCAACGACGCAGGTGCTGTCGAAGTTCTCGCCAGCAGAGCAGCAGGAATTGCCCGGGGTTATCGAAGCGGCTGCCAGTGCGAGTCTCATTTGGGTACGCGAAGGAGCGATCAGCGCCATGAACGCGGTCAACGCCGCATCGAAAACACCGGCCGGGACCGGAGGTTCAGCCAATGTCCGCAAATGAGCATGAGATTCGATCGGTCGGAGTCGTGGGCGCCGGGACGATGGGGAGCGGCATCGCCCAGGTGGTCGCCGGCGCTGGCTATCCAGTCACCATGGTCGACCAGCGAGCGAGCGATCTCGACCGCGGTATGGCCGCGATCGAAAACAGTCTCGGTCGCCTGCGGAAGAAGGGTTCGATCGACCAGCAGGCGCTCGATGAGACCCTCGGCCGAATTGGGAGATCGACCGAGGTCGACTCGCTCGCGAATGTCGATTTGGTCATCGAGGCGATCTATGAAGACTTCGACGCCAAAGCGGCGCTCTTTCGATCGCTCGATCGGTTCGTGACCCGGCGGGCAATACTGGCGACCAATACCTCCTCGATTTCGGTATCAGGGCTTGCCGCGACGGTGTCGGAACCGGGGCGCTTCGTCGGCCTGCATTTCTTCAATCCGGTACCCGTGCTTCCCCTGGTGGAAGTGGTCAGGGGCTTGCAGACCGCGGATGCAACGATCGCCGCCGCAACCACATTCGCAATCTCGATCGGCAAGACGCCAGTGACCGTGCAGGATACGCCGGGCTTCGCGGTCAATCGCATTCTGGTCCCGATGATCAACGAGGCGATTTTCGCACTGAGCGAGGGCGTCGCCGGACGAGACGAGATCGATTCCGTGATGACCATGGGAGCCGGGCATCCAATGGGACCGTTGACCTTGGCCGATCTGATCGGACTCGATGTCTGTCTTTCCATCATGGAGGTCCTGCATCGCGATCTCGGGGACGACAAGTACCGCCCTGCTCCCCTTCTTCGCCGGATGGTGGTATCCGGTAAGCTTGGACGGAAATCTGGCGAAGGTTTTTATGTCTATGAAGGAGCGAAATAGGCAATGGAGTCCGCGACTCCCATTCGCATATTGATCGCGAAACCCGGACTCGACGGTCATGACCGCGGAGCGAAGGTTATGGCGCGTGCATTCCGCGATGCCGGATTCGAGGTGATCTATACCGGTCTCTTTCAGACGCCGGAAATGATTGCCAATGCCGCACTTCAGGAGGATGTGAGCGTCGTCGGATTGAGCATCCTTTCGGGAGCGCATATGACGCTCTTCCCCCGCATCATGGAAGAGTTGCACGCGCGCGGACTCGACGATGTGCTTGTGGTCGCCGGTGGCACCATCCCCGAGGAAGACCGGGCGGCGATTCAGGACATGGGCGTATCTGCGATCTTCGGCCCCGGCACCTCGATGGCGACGGCCATCGCGTATGTTCGTCAGCATGCTCCGAACCGGACGGATGATGTCGCTTGATTCCCTGATCGAGCGGGCGCTCGACGGCGATCAACGTGCGATTTCGCGTTTGGCCACCCGAATCGAAAACGACTCCGGCGCATCGGCGCGTATCATCGACCGGCTCTATCCCATGACCGGGCGCGCCCATGTGGTCGGGGTGACGGGTGCGCCGGGAGCGGGCAAGAGCTCCTTGCTGGCTGGACTGGCCGCGGAGGTCTCCAGCCATGGAAAACGCATTGCCATCATCGCCGTCGATCCGAGCAGTCCCCGATCGGGCGGCGCTACGCTGGGCGACCGCATTCGCATGAGCGAAATGGCGCTCGACCCACATGTGTTCGTCCGCAGTCTCGCATCCCGCGATCGCAGCGACGGTCTGGCGCCGGCAGCGGCGGATTTGAGTCTGCTCTTCGACGCGGCCGGATATGACTATGTGGCGATCGAAACCGTGGGTTCCGGTCAGGATCAACTGGAAATCGCCGATTTGGTGCATACCACGGTCTTGGTGCAAATACCGGGCGCCGGCGACTCCGTGCAGTTGCTGAAGGCCGGCGCCATGGAGATCGCCGATATCTATGTCGTCAACAAAGCCGATCTTCCCGGTGCGCAACGGGTTGCCAGGGATCTGCGCTCGATTCTCCTGCTCGCTCCATCGATCGGCTCTGGTTGGGCTCCGCCGATCGTGCTCACCTCCGCCAACGAGCGAACGGGTTTTGGTTCGTTGCTCGATGCGATCGACCGGCACTGGGATTTTCTCGAGGACAATCACCTTCTGGAAACGAGACGCCGGCGGATCGCCCGCTCGGAACTCCGGCGCGCGGTGACGCGGCGGATTCGGATCGATGATCCCAACGAGGTGATTTCGGAGTCGATCGAAGCGATTGCGAACCGCTCGAAAACCCCGGACGAGGCTGCCCTGGCCGTCTTGCGAAGTGTCGTCGCGCGCTACGACGAACGTTGAGCGGCGGCGCGATTGGCGATGAGCCCGGCCATGATCCCCGCGCCGATCCCATTGTCGATATTGACCACGGCAATTCCCGGAGCGCACGCCTGCATCATCGTCGTCATGGCCCCGACTCCCTCTCCCCCGAATCCATAACCGGTCGAGGTCGGCAGCGCCACGATCGGCAATGCCACCAATCCGGAAACGACACCCGGGAGAATGCCATCCATGCCAGCCGCGACGATGATGGCGTCCGGATCGAACGCTGCCATCGAGCGCAACGGCTGCACCAACCGGTGCAATCCCGCAACACCCACGTCGTGAAAAACCGATGTATCGCAACCCATTTCAGCCAGCACCACCCGTGCTTCCGTCGCCTGGGGGCGATCGGAAGAACCCGCGGTGATGATGCCGACCCTGCCGCCGGTCGCGATCGGTAGACAACCGGTGCGCGCGGCGATCAGCGTATACCCGATCGCGTCATAGATCACAGATGCCTTGGAATCCGCAAGGAGAACCTCGATTTCCGGAGCGCGTTCGGGTTCCACCCGCGCGGCCAGCGCTCGGCCTTCGCTGAGCAGCAGTCGCCGTATCGCCGTGGCGATCTGCTCGGCATTCTTGCCTTTGCCATAGACGACCTCTGGGGCGCCCGTGCGCCGCCGCCGGGAAACGTCGATCCGCACGCCCGCGTGTTCGGTCGCATCGGTCCGGCCGTTCAAGGCCTCCAGAAGATCGATGAATGGATCGGGAGTCGTCATCGGGGCGCCTCGTCGAGTGCAGTTCGAATCGCGGTCTCCGTATCGATCGCATCGCGAGAACCGCCGCGTTCGAAGTATCCGAGGAATTCGATATTTCCAGCAGGTCCCTTCAACGGCGATGCCGTAAGACCGCGGAGTACGAGTCCGTGGCCGGCTGCGCTCTCGATGACGGCACGCAACACACGGGCATGAATTGCCGAATCGCGGACGACGCCCTTCTTCCCGATCTCGCCCTTGCCGGCTTCGAATTGCGGTTTGATCAGCGCGACCAATGCCGATTCGGCCTTCGACACGGCGAGCACGGCGGGAAAGAGCTTCGCCAGGGATATGAACGAGGCGTCGATCGCCACGAAGTCGACGGGTTCCGGCAGCGACTCCAGATAGCGTGCATTCGTCCGGTCCATCACCACGACGCGGGGATCGTTGCGCAAGCGCATCGCGATCTGACCGTAACCGACATCGATGGCATAAACCCGCATGGCCCCGCACTGCAGCATCGCGTCGGTGAACCCGCCGGTGCTGGCCCCAAAATCGGCGCAAATCGCACCGGTGAGATCGATTTCGAACCGGGAGAGCGCGTGATCGAGCTTTTCCCCGCCCCGGCTGACGAATTTCGGTGCGTCGACCAACGTGATCGACACATTCGCCTGCACGGGCTCACCGGCCTTGTGCGCCGGGCGGCCATCGACGAGAACGTCGCCTGCCATGATCAATGCCTGGGCTTTGGCCCGGCTCTCGGTGAGCCCGCGTTCGACCATGGCGATATCGAGGCGCATGCTCATCGTGTGTACGCGCCGTAACCGCTCGTCATATGCGCGTCGCAGACAGCGATGGCGAGCGCATCGGCGGCATCGTCAGGTTTGGGGATCTGATCGAGCGCCAGGATGATGCGGACCATTTCCTGGATTTGCGATTTGTCTGCTTTGCCGTAGCCGACGATCGAGTGCTTCACCTCGCTCGGACTGTATTCCCGGACAGGGATCCCCCGTTCGGCGGCGGCGAGGAGCACCACTCCACGCGCCTGCCCGACCGCGATGGCGGTTGTCACGTTACGGGCAAAGAACAACTTTTCCACGGCCATCACATCGGGTGCATGGTCGTTCAGCAAGAGGCGGATATTGCCGTAGATTTGGAGTAACCGGTCCGGCATCGAATCGGTGGCGAAGGTCTCGGCCACCCCATAGTCGATCAGGCTCGGAAGACCACCGGCAGTGTCGATGACGCCGTAGCCCATCCTGGCGGTGCCGGGGTCGATGCCAAGCACGATCATGGCAGTTCAGACGCGCCGGTGGCGATCGGAATCAACTCGCTTCGGCGAGGAGCTCGTCGGTGAATTCCAGATTGGAATATACCGTCTGCACATCGTCCAGATCTTCGAGCTTTTCCAGGAGTTTGACTACTTTGATGGCCGACGCTGTATCCGGGGCGACCGTCGCTTTTGGTTTCATGATCGGATCGGCGGAGTTCACTGTAATCCCGGAGGCCACCAGCACATCCTGCACGGTATGCAGATTTTGAACCGCGGTATAGACCTCGATACCATCGGCGTCGATTGCGACGTCGTCGGCACCCGCGTCGATCGCAATGAGCGCGATCTCTTCGGGATCGGACCCGCTTGCGTCGACCGAGATGAACCCGACATTGTCGAACATCCAGGCGACGCTGCCCGATTCGCCCAACGTGCCGCCCGCCCGCGTCAACGCCGAACGGACCTCGCCCACGGTGCGATTGCGGTTGTCGGTCAACGCCTGGATGACCACGGCCACACCGCCCGGACCGTATCCCTCATAGGAGATCTCATCGAAGTTCTCGGCGTTTCCTGCGCCCGTCGCCCGGTCGATCGCCCGATCGATATTGTCCTTCGGCATATTCTCGGCGCGTGCCTTCTGGATGGCGATGCGCAATCGGGAATTGGCCTCCGGATCCGGTCCACCAGCGCGAGCGGCAACCGTGATTTCGCGCGCCAGCTTGGTGAAGAGCTGACCGCGCTTCTGGTCGTTTGCGCCCTTGGCTCGCTTGATCGTTGCCCATTTCGAATGTCCCGACATCGATCTGTGTTCCCCTGAAAGCATCTGTCGTACAACCGGCGAAGTATAGCATCGGCCCAAAATATGGCTATTTGTGAACAGTTTTCAATCCATTGAAATGCCGCTCACTGCCTGTTATCCTCTAGGGTAATGACCTTGTTGATTTGTCGAGCGAGATCTCACTCACATGGGCGCTTGCTCGGAATCGAGCACCCACAATCGAAGTGCAAGCGAGACCACATCCCTCGACCGTCTGTGCGCGGGATGTTTTTTTATGCCGATACCCGCCCCTCGACTGGTCCGCTGAAGGTCCCGTTGGGAATCGTCAAAGAAGCAGGATTGCACCATGTCTGATCTCCTCGAAAAAGGGCGTACGCAGGGGTACTTGCTGACCGACGATCTGCTGGCGCTTTTTCCGAATGCCGAAGATCAGATCGAACATCTGGACCAATTGTATTCCTCGCTCGTCACCGAGGGCATCGAAGTACTCGAACGTGCACCGGCGCACCCGGAGATGGATCGCCGGCACGCCGAAGAACGACTCGAACCCGCCGAACAACCGTCCGGCGTCGGGGACTCGGTACGGCTCTATCTCCAGCAAATCGGCGAAACCGATCTCCTCACCATGCAGGGTGAGGTCGATCTTTCGAAACGGATCGAGCTCGGCAAATTCGCCCAGGCGCAGTTGGACGAGAGTGCCGGGCTGTCGCTGGCCGAACGAAAACAGCTGCTGCACCTCGTCGAGGACGGCGAACGAGCGCGCGCGCATCTGATCCAGGCCAACTTGCGGCTGGTCGTCTCGGTGGCGAAACGGTATGTCGGACGGGGAATGTCGTTCCTGGATCTGATCCAGGAAGGCAATATCGGCCTGATGAAGGCAACCGACAAATTCGACTACAAACGTGGATTCAAATTCAGCACCTATGCCACCTGGTGGATTCGGCAGGCGATCACCCGGTCGATCTCCGATCAGAGCCGGACGATTCGCCTGCCAGTTCACGTTGGTGAAACGATCAATCGCGTGCGCAAGACATCGCACCGGCTCCAGCAAATCTTCGAGCGGGAACCGACTGCCGAAGAAGTCGCACGGGCGATGGACATGACCGATGAGAAGGTTCGCCAGGTGCTCGATGTCAGCCGGCACCCGATCTCGCTCGAAGCCCCGGTCGGCCAGGATGGCGAGGCATTTCTGGGTGACTTCATCGAGGATAGCGCCCTCCCCCCGCCGGTCGAGCTCGCCTCGCACCAGTTGCTGAAAACTCAGATCGCCGAAGCGCTCGATAAGCTGAGCGAACGGGAACGACGGATCATCGTGTTGCGATTCGGACTCGAGGACGGCAAATTCCGTACCCTCGAAGAAGTTGGTCGCGAGTTCGGGATCACGCGCGAGCGAATCCGCCAGATCGAGGCGAAGGCGCTGCGCAAACTGCGCCACCCATCCTATAGCCGCCAGTTACGGGGATACCTGGACTGAAGTCGTGCGTCTTGGGTCTCGACCCTTGAGAGGATCCCCCTCGCGCTCTGGAATCGAAATACTGAACGAACAATGCCGTGGCAGATACGCCACGGCATTGTTCGTTCTGCAAACATCAGTCCCCAGATATACGACCAGTTCCCAGGTCTTACTACGAAATCCGGACGATGACACATATGAAATCCGAGTTCCGTATCAGGTGTGTTAGCCCACCCTTTCAAGGATGGGAAACGCTCATACCCAAAGGTTCGAGCGGATCCCGTATAAGAGCGTCCGGCAATAGGCGGGTACTCAGGAGGACACCCAGAAACCGAACCTCGCGGAACTCACAGGGATAGGCGAAGAACCCATACGTGACCGCTCACGTTTGCCTCTTGCCTCTTGCCGGTCGTTCTAAGCCTCAGGACCCCCCCGCGGCTCTGATGATGAGCGAAACATTATGGCCGCCGAAGCCCATCGAATTGGTCATCACATTCGCAATGACGAGCGAACGTTTGGTGTTCGGGATGTAGTCGAGATCGCAGTCGGGATCGGGCGTCTCGTAGTTGATGGTCGGCGGGGCGGTCTGATCCCGGATGGCGAGAACCGAGATGACCGCCTCCATCGACCCGGCGGCGCCGAGCAGATGACCCGTCATCGACTTGGTCGAGCTGATCGGCACGTCGTAGGCATGTTTCCCGAACGCTCCCTTGATCGACTGGGTTTCGAATTTCTCGTTGAGCGGCGTCGATGTGCCGTGCGCGTTGAGATAGTCGATATCCGGCGCGGAGAGACCGGCATCGGCCATGGCGAGCAGCATCGCGCGTGCCGCTCCCTCGCCTTCCGGCGCCGGCTGGACGATGTGATTGGCGTCATCGGTGGCGCCATATCCAGCGACTTCGGCAAGAATCGTGGCGCCGCGCGCCAGCGCATGTTCCCGCTCCTCCAGCACCAGCACGGCCGCGCCCTCGGCGACCACGAACCCATCGCGACCGAGATCGAAGGGGCGGCTGGCCGCCGCCGGATCGTCATTGCGAGTGGACAGCGCATTCATGGCATTGAATCCTGCCACGCTCAACCGGGAGACTGGCGCTTCGCACCCACCGGCATAGACCACGTCCGCCATGTCGTGCTCGATCCAGCGCATCGCCTCGCCGATCGCATGGGCCGAGCTGGCGCAGGCGGAAACCGTGGCCATATTTGGCCCTCGGGCATTCAACCGCATGGAAACATGACCGCTCGCCATATTCGCGAGCATCATCGGCATGAAGAACGGTCCGATCCGGCCGGGACCTTGCGCCAGCAAGGTTTCCATGCCGGTCTCGATTGTTTCGATCGCCCCCATCCCGGTTGCGATCAGCGCGCCCGTGCGGTTGGGATCGGCCGGCGACGCGACGAGACCGGCGCTTTCGGCGGCTTGCATGGCGGCGGCGACCCCGAGCTGGGCGTAGCGATCCATCCGGCGAGCGTCCTTCTTCCCGACCGCGCCCTCGGGATCGAACCCCTTTACCTCGCCGGCAAATCGGGTTTTGAAGTCGGTTGCGTCGAATCGGGTAATCGGACCGATACCCGATACGCCCCCTGCGATATTGGCCCAGGTGGTTTCGGCATCCAGGCCGACCGGTGAGATCGCGCCGATTCCGGTGACGACGACGCGACGGCGCGCCGGAGACGTGGTCATATATGCACTCCTGTTTCGACCGGCTCGCGCCGATTCGCAGTCGAGAAGTATCGCATTCCGATGCAGCCAGACGAGCGCCCGGTGGTGTACGCTCTTGGATCGTCGACCCTGCGGTGTGCGTGCATCGTGGCGTGGTCGTGAGCCGATAAATCACAAGAGTCGGGAACTGCCACGAGCGGTTCCCACCTGCTCAGGCAGGTTCAGGACTCCGTCACACACGGCATTGCGGGGCCGGCAATTACTTCCCAGGAGATCACCACGTGCTCCATGTCATTCTCGGATCGGATCGAGCCCTGGCGAGGAACGCGCTCGATCGCGTGCTCAGCAGCGTCGATCCGGCGGGGTTCGATACCGATCGTATCGATGCGGCATCGACCTCATTCGATGCCATGCTTGCCGCGGTCACCGCTGTCCCTTTCTTCGGTTCGCAACGCATCATCGTGCTGAACGGTCTCCTGACGCAATCGCAGGGAAAAGGAGGGCGGAGCGGCAAGGGAAGATCGGAAAGCGATCTCAGACGGCTGACCGCTTCGATTCCCGAGACGACCACCCTCGTGCTGTTCGACCCCGATCTCGGTGAGCTGAGTGCCACGCTTCGAAAGCAGCTCCCCGGCGACGCACACGTCGCCATCAATGAAGCGCCACGCGGCCCAGCGCTCCTGGAGCTGGTGGTGCGGATAGCGACGGACCAGGGGGTGAAGATCGACCGGCGTACCGCCCAGATGCTGCTGGACCGCCTCTTTCCTGGTTATTGGCCGCAGGCACCCCAGAATCGCGCCTATGACAAACCACCGTCGATCGAGCAGCTGACCTCGGAGCTGGGCAAGCTGGCGCTCGCCGCCTATCCAAACGCCATCACCGCCGAGCTGGTCGACGATCTCGTGCCGAAACGCAGCGAGGAGCGGATCTTTCCCCTGCTCGATGCGGTCGTCGGCGGAAATCAACGCGGCGCTTTGAACGAAATCGAAAATGCCTTTCGGGCCGGAGACGAGGCCAGTCGCACACTCAATCAGGTCTATC
Organism: Thermomicrobia bacterium; assembly: GCA_044464585.1. Lineage (GTDB taxonomy): Bacteria > Chloroflexota > Chloroflexia > Thermomicrobiales > UBA6265 > JAMLHN01. The sequence continues at coordinate 17,750 of JBIQLF010000011.1, read as the reverse complement.
AACAGATCGAGCTTTCGGTTGGCGCGGTGGCGGGTGGGCGGCCGCCGGATGCACTGCAGGCGGCGCGCGCGCTGGGAATCTCGAATGCCTACCGTATGACCAAAGTGACCGAGGCGGCGCAACGCGCAAGAATTCGCCCGGCGTACCAACTGCGGATGGCGTTGGAAAACGACCGGCGAATCAAATCCGGACGCTTGCGGAATCCCGAGGAGGCGCTGGTCGATCTTGTGGTACGGGTTACGACCCCAAGAGAAAACCGGTAGCCAAGGTGCTACCGGTTGTTCGTTCGGAATGGGCTGCGGATTCCCGGTTCCCGTCCGCTTCGCGCGCGAAGCGGACGGGAACCGGGACGATGGCGCAATGCTAGCTCGCGACGAGCGCGTTGTATTTCTTCATGAGGCGGGACTTGCGCCGCGCCGCATTGTTCCGATGGATGACGCCGCGGCTGGCGACATGATCCAGCGTGCTGATGGCATCGCCAACCGCACCGGCGGCAACCTCGGCATCGCCCTGGCGGATCGCAAGCTCGGCCTTCTTCACATAGGTGCGAGCCTCGGTACGATAAGGACGATTGCGAAGTCGCTTTTGCTCGGCAACCCTGATACGCTTTTCAGCCGACTTGTTGTTCGCCAATCTCGATTCACCTCTATTGAGTCAGGTAACCATGAACTTCGCAGCATTTCGACACCACGAAGCTGCGCCCGCTCATCGCGTCGCAGACGGGCAATTCTAACAAACTGTGGGTGCCCGTAGCAACGCGCGGCCGGCGCGATGGATCGAGGAGCCGGTCGACGAATTCTCGGTCGATGAAGGCGACATCTACGCGCCCGGCGAGGCGAGCCCGCCGCCAGCGGCATCGATGGCGCGCAGTGCGGTCATCATCGGCATTGCCTTCATGGCCAGCCGTATCCTCGGGCTGCTTCGCGAAATCGTTCTCGCCAACCGTTTTGGAACGTCGAGCGACTACGATGCCTATGTCAGCGCGTTTCGCATTCCCGATCTGCTCTTTCTCGTCATCATGTCCGGCTCGTTCGGAGCCGCATTCATTCCGGTTTTCGGCGGCTTTCTCGCCCGGAACGAAAAAGAAAACGCTGACCGGCTCGCATCGGCGGTCATCACCTGGACGGCGCTGATTACGGTCGTTCTCGGGTCGATCACATTTGTCTTCGCGAGTCCCTTGATGCGCTATATCGTCGCGCCGGATCTGCCGCCCAGTGCGATGAACCTGGGTATTCAGACGATGCGGATGCTATTGCTCTCGCCCCTCCTGCTGGGTATGGGCATCGCCGCCAAGGGCATTCTCGAAACGCATTTACGTTTCACCCTGCCCGCTCTTGCGCCGGTCGTCTACAACCTCGCGATCGTCCTGGCGGCGATCTTTCTGGCGCCCTCCTACGGCATTCGCGGAGTGACCATTGGCGTGTTGATCGGCGCCGCGCTCCATGTCGGAATCCAGATTCCCGGTATCGTTCGGACTGGGTTGCGATTTCGCCCGACCTTGTCGACCAGCGTCCTGGGGTTGTCAGAGGTCGGGATCCTGCTGCTGCCCCGGGTGATCGGCCAGGCGGCATTCCAGATCAACTTCGTGGCGGTGAACCACTTTGCCTCGCAGACGGGCGAAGGCAGCGTTTCGGGGCTCAATTACGCCTGGCAGATGTTGATGTTGCCAAACGGCGTGCTCGCGTTGAGTATCTCGACCGTCGTCTTCCCGACACTGGCCGCGCAATTCGAGCTGGGCGATATCGGCTCCTTTCGCACCACCTTGCAGCGCGGACTCTATCCCCTGCTCTTCTTGCTCGTACCGGCATCGATCGGACTCTTCGAATTCAGAACCGCGCTCTTCCAGACGATTTTCCAGAGTGGCAACTTCACTGCGAAATCGACGATTCTGGCATCGGAACCGCTGGCATTTTTGGCACTGGGTCTGGTCTGGTACGGTTTGGTCGAAGTGTTGGCGCGGACCTTCTATGCCATGAAGGACACCGTGACACCGGTGGCGGCCGGCGTGTTCATCATCGTGCTGAATATCGCGCTCAGCAAGGCGCTGCTCGGTTCCATGGGGCATGTCGGGTTGGCGCTTGCCCTGAGCATGAGCACGTTCGTCGAAGCGTTGATTCTGGTGATCATCCTCCGCCGCAGGATCGGCGGCTTCGATGTCGATTTCGGTGTCTGGCTGTCGAAGATCGTATTGGCCACCGCGGTCATGGCATTGGTCGCGGAGCTTGTTGCGCCGAAACTCGATCAGGTGACGGCCGAGGGCGGTCCGAACCGGGCGGTGCAGCTCTTTATGCTCGGCATCGCAACCGGGGCCTGCGCGGTCGCCTATTTTCTGGCGGCGTGGCTGCTGCGAGTTCCGGAAGCGCGGAATGGAATGGATCGCGTGCGCGGCCGTGTGCGCCGCGCAGTACGAATTGGGTGAAATCATATGACCGTATGCACGGGTCGACTATAATCAGCGCCATGTCGGTCGATGCCTCGCTCCTGGTTGGGACGTCTCGCGCTGCCCGGGTTCCGCTGGAGCGGATCCGGAATTTCAGCATCATTGCGCATATCGATCATGGGAAATCCACCCTGGCCGATCGCCTGCTCGAATACACCGGCACGGTCGAATCGCGCCAGATGGTGCAGCAAGTCCTCGACTCGATGGATCTCGAGCGCGAGAAGGGCATCACCATCAAAGCCCGCGCGGTGCGCATGCAATACACCGCGGACGACGGTCTCACCTATCAGCTCAACCTGATCGATACGCCCGGGCATGTCGATTTTTCCTACGAGGTGAGCCGGTCGCTGGCGGCCTGCGAAGGTGCGTTGCTGGTCGTCGATGCGAGTCAGGGTATCGAAGCGCAGACCCTGGCGAATGTCTACCTGGCGCTGGAACAGAATCTTTCCATCGTCGCCGTGATCAACAAGATCGATCTGCCCGGTGCCAACCCGGACGCGGTTCGCCGGGAGGTCGAGAGTGTCATCGGCCTGCTGGACGAGGAAGTGGTGCAGGCATCGGCCAAAACCGGCATCGGCATCCGCGATGTGCTCGAAGCCGTCGTGACCCATATGCCAGCGCCAGCCGGGAATCCCGAAGCGCCCGCGCGCGGTCTCATTTTCGACTCCCATTACGATGCCTACAAGGGTGTCATCGCCTATGTGAAGATGATCGACGGATCGATCGGGCGCGACGACCGTATCCGGTTGATGGCGACGAGCAAGGAATCGGAAGTTCTCGAGCTCGGCTATTTCTCCCCGATGATGACCCCGGTCGACCGGTTGTCCTGTGGCGAGGTCGGATATATCGCCACCGGTCTGAAAGTCGTCAAGGACCTTCAGGTTGGCGACACGGTCACCTGCGCCTCCGCTCCAGCGCGGGAACCAGTTCCGGGGTATCGGCCGGCCAAACCGATGGTCTTCGCCGGACTCTATCCCGTCGAGGGAGAGGAATACCCGATGCTCCGGGATGCCCTCGACCGGCTGAGCCTGAACGATGCGTCGCTGGTGTACGAGCCGGAATCGTCGGCCGCCCTCGGGTTCGGTTTTCGCGCTGGTTTTCTTGGCCTGCTCCATATGGAGATCATCCAGGAGCGGCTGGAGCGGGAGTACAAGCTCGATCTCCTGACGACGGCCCCGAGCGTCGAATACGAAGTTCAGATGCGCAGCGGCGAGATCAAAGTGATCGATAACCCGTCCGATCTTCCCGATCCTGGTTCGATCGACGAGATTCGCGAACCCTGGATGAACCTGACGGTTATCGTACCGTCGCGCTATATCGGCAATGTGATGGAGCTCGTGACGACCCGGCGCGGCACGTTCGAGGAAATGACCTACCTGGACGAAGACCGCGTGCAGTTGAATTTCAAGATGCCGCTGGCGGAGGTGATCGTCGATTTCTACGATCAGCTCAAGAGCAAAACGCAGGGATACGCGTCGCTCGATTACACCTTCGACGCGTTGCGGCCCGCGGATCTGGTCAAACTCGATGTGCTCGTCAATGGTGTGGCAGTCGATGCGTTGTCCATCATCAGCCATCGGGATGATGCCTATCCACGCGGGCGAGAACTGGTGCAGGCACTGCGGCGATTGATACCGCGCCAGATGTTCGATGTCCCCGTCCAGGCCTCGATCGGAAGTCGTATCGTCGCGCGGGAAACGATCAAAGCCATCCGCAAGAATGTGCTTGCCAAATGCTATGGCGGTGACATCACCCGCAAGCGCAAACTGCTCGAAAAGCAAAAAGAGGGCAAAGCCCGCATGAAGATGGTGGGAAGCGTCGAAATCCCCCAGGAAGCCTTCATGGCTGTGCTGAGCCTCAACGATTCCACTCAGAACACCAAGAGCTGAACGATCGTGACCGAATCGGAACAGACCATTCTGGCAGCCGAATTGCTGCAACGAATCCGGGAGGCCCCGTTCGGCGGGCCGATGCTCGATATCGCGCCGGACCGCCGGACGCGCGTCACCGGCCTGCAGGAATCGGAGATTCCCGCGGTCATGACCGTGCTCGAGCGCGTGTATGGCGCATACGAACAGGTTACCGCGCGGATGAGCGCGGACAGCTCGCTGGAGCTGGAGGTTGCCGCTCTACCGGAGGGGGAGAACTGGCGCAGCGCCCAGCGCCTGCACGAAATCGTTGGCTATCTCCGATCGCCGATCGGGTGCCCCTGGGATCGCGACCAGAACTGGGCGACGCTCGCGACCAAGGTCGCCGAAGAAGCATATGAGGTCATCGATGCGATCCACGAGGATGACCCCGCCGAGCTGGTGGGCGAGCTCGGTGATCTGCTGCTGCTCGTTGCCATGCTGGCCCAAATCGCGGAGGAGCGGGGCGATTTCACGATCGAGGATGTTTACGAGACCGTCAACCGAAAGCTGATCCGGCGGCACCCGCACGTCTTCGGAGATGATGCGGCCAGCACGCCGGAAGCGGTTTTGCAGACATGGCAGCGCGTGAAACGTGAAGAACGTGGGGAAAACGCCAAACCCCGGGGGACATACGATCGTCTTCCGAAATCCATGCCGGCGATCGCGAAGGCCGCGACGATGCTCGAAGATGCCCCGGCCGGTGAGCGCACGGACGCATTGCCGGCCAATGGCGATGAGCTTCTGGAATTGATCGAAATGCTGCTCGTTGCCGGTCGCGATCCGGAAGCGGAATTGCAGGCGGCCCTCGATCGAAAATATCGCACAATCTGAATCCGCAACCGATGATCTGAAGAGAAGGGAAATGCGTGTCCACCTTTCGTGATGTCGATCCAGCCGTAACCGGAAAACTGACCTGTGGCACGCTGCGCGCCGCCAATGCGGGCGAAGAGATCATCTTGCGCGGCTGGGTCAATCGCCGCCGCGATCTGGGTGGATTGATCTTCATCGACCTGCGCGACCGCTATGGACTGACCCAGATCGTATTCAATCCCGAGATCGCCCCGGCCGCGCATGCGGCGGCCAGCGATGTGCGCAACGAATACGTGCTTGAAGTTCGGGGATTCGTGCGCGAACGGCCGGATGGCACCAGGAATCCGAGACTCGCGACGGGCGATATCGAAATCGAAGTGCACGACGTCACCGTGCTGAATTCCTCACTCAATCCGCCCTTCTATATCAACGAAGAGGGGGAGGTCGATGAATCGCTCCGGTTGAAATATCGCTATCTCGATCTCCGCCGCGAGCGGATGCAGCGCAACATCATCCTGCGCCATCAGATCGTCAAATACATCCGCGACTTTCTGGACGCCCGCGGCTTCGTCGAGGTGGAAACCCCGTTGCTGATCCGGAGCACGCCCGAGGGCGCCCGCGACTTCATCGTGCCGTCCAGCGGGTTTCCGGGCGAGTTCTATGCCCTCCCGCAATCGCCCCAGCAGCTGAAGCAGTTGTTGATGGTTTCGGGACTCGATCGGTATTTCCAGATCGCCCGGTGCTTCCGTGACGAAGCCCAGCGAGCCGACCGACAACCGGAATTCACCCAGCTCGATCTCGAGATGTCGTTCGTGCATCAGGACGATGTCATGAATCTGATGGAGCAGCTCTTCATCGAGCTGACCGAGCAGTTCACCGACAAACATATGTCGAGCCGCCCGTTCACCCGGATGACCTACCACGAGGCCATGGATCGCTTCGGCAGCGACCGCCCCGATCTGCGGTTCGGTCTCGAATTCCACAATGTCACCGATGCCCTGCGCGGAACCGGCTTCAAGGCGTTTGCCGGCGTCATCGAAAACGGCGGCGTGATCAAGGCGATCGTCGTACCCGGATGCGCCGGGTATTCCCGTGGCCAGATCGACGAGCTGACCGAGATCGCCAAAGCCAACGGAGCGAAAGGATTGGCCACCTTTGCGCTGCGCGATGGCGAGGTGAAATCACCAGTCGCGAAATTCCTTTCCGAGGCCGAGCTGGCGGCCGTGACCAGCGACGTGGACGCCGCCGAGGGCGACCTGGTGCTCATCGTGGCCGACAGCTTGGCCGTTGTCTCCAAGGCGTTGTCCGCGCTGCGCGGTCACTTCGGCGCCGTACTCGAGTTGGCGGACCCGAACGAATTCCATTATCTCTGGATCTATGAATTCCCGTTGCTGGAATGGGACGAAGAAGGGCAACGCTGGGACGCGACGCATAATCCCTTCTCCGGATTTCTCGAAGAGGACCGCCCGCTCCTGCAATCCGATCCCGGCGCCGTACGGGCCAAGCAATACGATCTGACCTTGAATGGATACGAAATCGGTGGCGGCTCGGTTCGCATGCATACCCGGGCCGATCAGTCGTTCATCTTCTCGATGATGGGACACTCGGCGGAAGCCCAGCAGGAGCGCTTTGGCGCGATTCTGGATGCGCTCGAATACGGCGCGCCCCCGCACGGCGGAATCGCCATGGGAATCGACCGCTGGGTGATGTTCGCCGCGGACGAATCCAACATTCGCGAAGTGATGGCGTTTCCGAAGAATCAGCGCGGGGTCGATCTCATGTTCGACGCCCCATCCCCCATCGAAGAACAACAGCTGGTCGATGTCGGGCTAGCGCTTCGTCCGAGGGCATCGAGCGAGGATCAAGCGTCCCGGGAATAACCGGCGGCGCGCAGGAGATTGCGCGCCACCTCCGGTTCATCCCATGGCACTTTTTCGCTGCCCCAGATGATCGAGTGCTCGTGGCCCTTCCCCGCGAGCACGACGATATCGCCGTCCCTGGCCCGGTCGATGGCGGCCGCGATCGCTTCGGTCCGGTCGGTGATGCAGAGGAAATCCTCATCGGGGCGAGCCCCGGAGGCCGCGGCTCCTTCGGCGATCTGAGCGATGATCGCGGCTGCATCCTCGAACCGGGGGTCCTCGGTCGTGAAGATGCTGAAGTTGGCCAGCCGCGCGGAAGCGCCTCCCTGGAGTGCGCGTTTCGAAACATCCCGTTCGCCTGCGCTGCCGCTGACCGCGATGATTCGGCTTCTGGGACTGAGCTGACGCAGGAGCGTGAGCAACTTCGTCAGTGAGTCTGGCGTGTGGGCGTAGTCCACGATGACGGAAAACGGTTGTCCTTCGTCGACCCGTTGCATCCGACCGGGAATCGGCGGAGCGTTCCGGAGCCCTGCGGCAATCGTGTCCAACTCGATACCGGCCGCAAGGGCGATGCCGATCGAACAGAGCGCATTTTCGACATTGAAGCCGCCCAGCAATGGGCTTTCCAGCGGCAGCATCTTGCCGCGATAGTGCAATCCGAAGGCGCTTCCCTCGACCCCGATTCGAATATCGGAAGCCCAGAGATCGGCGCTGGGATCCAGCGTGCTGTAGGTCGTGATCTCGGCGCCCCGCGCGTGTGGGATGACGCCACGCGCCCCGTCGTCATCGAGATTGACGACGGCTTTGCCGCCAGCAGCCGAGACGCGATCGAACAAGCTCGCCTTGGCCGCGCGATACGCCTCGATCGTCTTGTGGAATTCCAGATGCTCGTGCGTGATGTTGGTCACGGCCGCGATGTCGAATGCGACATCGTCGAGCCGGTGTTGCGCGAGCCCGTGCGAGGTCGCTTCCAATGTGGCCCATTGGACGTGCTCGTCCGCCATCTGCCGTAGAAGCCGCTGAATCTCCAAGGATTCGGGAGTCGTCTGGCGGGTTTCGTGCTGAACGATGCGGTCGGCGATCTTGACCGAGATCGTTCCGATGAGCCCGGTCCGATAGCCGGCATGGGCCAGGATCGACTCGGTCAGATAACTGGTCGTGGTCTTGCCATCGGTCCCTGTGATCCCGATCACGCCGAGCTGCCGCGAGGGATGACCGAAGAATTCGGCGGAAACTGGGGAAAGCGCGGTTCTGGTGTCCGGCACCCGTAGCGCCGGTACGGAATACCCCCCGTCACGATCCACGAGGAGCGCTGACGCGCCCCGCTCGATCGCATTTGGGATGTAGTCGTGCCCATCGACATACCCGCCACGCAGCGCAGCAAAGAGACAACCTGGCGTGACCAGCCGGGAATCGTACTGAATGTCGGTGACCATGCCGCCCCCGTCGCCCAGGAGCGTCGCGTCCGGCAGCGCGGCGGCAAGATCGGCCAGCGGGCGGTTCATTGCGATTGGCCGATCACGCGACCGGCCAGCTTGGCGAGCCGGGCATGATAGGTTCGCTGGATCGAAGGCGGATAGCTCACGATCGCCCCCCCGAAACCGGTCTTGAATCGATAGAGTCCGCGCCAGTCATCGCCCTTGGTGGCGGGCACGCGAGCGAGATGATCGTTGTCTTTGGGTGGATCGGTTTCCGGAATCCCCCACAGATCGTAGAGAACGGCGCCCCGGTCGCGTCCCCATTGCATGGCCTGAAATTGCAGATTGAACGCCGCCCCCAGCGAACGGTATTTGGTATCCGATGCGCCATACATATAGATCGCGTCGGTTCCAAAAACGGCGGCAATCAATCCAGCGGCGGGATGATCGTCGATCCGCGCGATGAACAACACCGCCCGGTCCGCAAAATGCTCCAAAAACGAAGCATAGTAGTCGCGCGTGTGGATGCCGAACTGGTTGCGGGTCGAGGTCTCTTCCAGCATTCCGTAGAACTCATCGATGGCTCGCTCGTCCCGGCCCGTGTATCGATCGACCGACACCCCCTTTCGGGGCGCCAGGCGAACGCTGTAGCGGGTCTTCTGGTGCATTCCGGCCAGCAGGGCATCATCATCGAGCAGCGGAACCTTGACCGTGCGCCCCGGTTGCAGATGGGCCGGTCCGGCGGTCAGGCCCCCGAACGGCCGATCGGTGAACCCATCGACCGCGCCGTCTGTCTCGATCATCAGATAGAGTGCCCGATGCCGTCGAGCCACTGTATCGATGTGGTCGAGCAGCAGTCGACTCGCTTCCAGATCGCCCGGAACGACTACCGGACCGCGAGGGATATATCCGATGCTTACCGGCCCCTTGTGGCGAAAGAGAACCTGCGCCATTGCCCGGGGAACCGGGCCACCGGCGGCAATTCGTTCCGGTTGCCATCCCTGGCCGCGTTTGAATTCGCCCCACTCCCACGATTGCAGGAGGTTGCCGCCGAGCGAGATCAGCGCCTCATTCCAGGCGGCCGAATCGTGTTCGACCGCATCCGCGTTCTTCGTTGCAGCCGCCACGTCAGGATCGCCGTTCGAGCGGGTTCACGGTCAGGAGCGCGGCGTCGAGCGCGTCGTCGACATCGTCCCCTTCTTCGAATGCATCGTCCGATTCGACGGTTCGCAATATCCGGATAGCGGCTGCACCGCCGATCGTCCCCAGGGCTTCGATCGCCGCGGCGCGGACTTCGGCATCCGGGTCGTACACGAGTTCGGCCAGCTCCGGCACGGCGTCCTCGTCTCCAATCAGCCCGGCCGCGCGCGCGGCCTCGAAACGCAATTCGGCATCCTCACTTTGCATGAACTCGATCAGCTCGGGGATCCAGACGGCCCGCGCGGTCCGGCCCATCGCGAAGATCGCGCCGGCAACCAGCGCTTGGTCGTCATCGTCGAGCGCGATCCGAATCAGAGCCGGAATCCTGGGATCGTCATCGAACGCCGCGACGGCTCCCAGAGCGCGCCGGCGCACCAGTGGCGACTCGGTGAGATCTTCGACGATGGCGCAAAAGAGCTCCGTCAGCCGCAACCGCTCGACGGGCGACGATTCCCCGTCAACGATGGCATCGGCCGCGGTCGACAGCGCATCCGCGGCGGCGGCGCGCACATCGTCCGAAGCATCATGCTCGACCAGGTCGATGAAGATCTCGGCCAGATCGGCGCCCTCGTCTTCCCAGAGATCCCCGATCGCCAACTGCCGGATGACAGCATCGGGATCGGTCAAAGCGATGCGGAAAACGCGATTGAAATTGAATTCGACCGATTGACCGGCCAGCTCGGCCAGCGCCAGTAGCAGCGCGTGTCGCTCAGTGGTGGGAATATCCAGCCAGTGCCGCCGGAGAACACCAGCGCGGGCACGGTCGAGATCCGAAAGCGCGGTCAGGCGCGACCGGGAAAAATCGCCCCCGGCGATCGCTTCGATCGTGGGGGCGAGGGAACCGGCTCCGGCCTCAGGCAGGCGATCCGGGAATATAGGTGTAGTCATCTGGTCCGTCTGGGTCCTTGGCGAACGCGCCGGTATCGTCATTCTCCAGAATGGAGCGAAGCAGGGTTTCTGAGAACGGCCGCTCGATATTCACTCCAGCGAAGAGCTGAGCGAACGAACCGGTATACCCGCCGCCCTCGAATTGCTTGCCGAGTCGTTCGAATGTCGCGGCAACGACCGCCTCCGGACGCCGGCGTGTTTTCTCGTCGAGTGGTTTTTCTCCATTCAGACCCGACCACAGGTCTTCGGTCAAGAGGCTTTCCTCGAAGACTCCGCAGGAGAAGGACGTCGGACGGAAGACATAGCGCAGCTTGCGCTCGTCCAGTTCGAGCAATCGCTGACTCTGACTGGCGGCGTTCGCATATTCGACGACGAAATGCCCATCGTTCTCACTGGCGCGGATCGACAACAGCGCACCCGGAACGAGATTTTCCTTGTAGAAGTCGTCCAACCCCACAATGAACCCACCGCGGTTCGGCGTCGGGTAGCGAAGCTCGACCAGATAGGTCGTATAGACCTGCGGGCATTCGAAGGTCAGCACCGCCGTGCGCTGGCCGGGAGTCACCGGCGGCGCCAGCAGCTCCATCATCTCGCCATCGTAGGGAAGCAGACCGAGGGTGAATTCGTAGAACGTCAGAACGTGATTGAGCTCCTTGCGCGATCGGTAGTGAGGTTCCGCTGGAGCTTCTTCCAACAGATACTTGTAGTCCGTACCGATCTCGTTCGGTTTGCGCAGTCCGGTCCCGATCGGCGCGAGCGCCGAGGTACTCCAGAACCGCTGACCGCTGGTGCCGACGAATTCGAAATCGCGGTGCTCTTTCGACAGACGATAATTGAGCGCAAAGCGCATCAGCTCGAAATCGGTCGATCGCGGACGGACATCCAGCACATCCTGGATGAGGACTTCATCGGTGAGCGGTTGCTCCTGCTCGATGATGTAGTCCTTGAGACGGCGGAGTTCGCCCTTGCTGAATCGCGGCACTCGATCTTCCAGCATCCACTGGCCATCGAACATCGCGACCTGACCGTCGGCGCCGAGCCGTTCGATGAGCGCCGCTTCGAGGTCGGCGTCGGAGGCGTCGGAAACGTCGGTGGTCGGGGTTGGCGCAACCGGCACCGTGATCGTTCGGGCCGGTTCGGCAGCGACGATTTCCTCGATTTCCGCTTCGGCCTCTTCGGCAATCGCTTCCTCGACCGGAGCCGTCAGACCAAATGCGGGCGTATGAGTCACCGGGCGGGCATCCAGGTCGGTCGTCTGCACATCGAAAATCGACCAGTTCGAGTCCATACGCGGTCGTGGCCGCAGCGTGGAATCAGCGATTTCCCGTTTGGGCGCCGGCGTCATCATCCGCTGGGCAAAGTCGTGGGAGCGGTCCACCACCCGCGCACCTCCGAGCGTGCCCGCCCGAGTGCTGACGATGACCGGTGTTTCTCCGGATTCATCCAGGCTGAATGTCCCGGGATTGGCGGCAATCGCAGCGAGCAACTCCGTCCGCCCGATGCCTTTGCCATCGAGGAATTCGGCCGCGGCATCCAGTGAAACGCGGATGGGCGCATTCACCGCCATGAACCGGCCAGCGGATTGGAGCAACCGAAAGAGCTCAGCCGCATGCTTCTGCTCGTTCGCATTGCCGGAAAAGACACGCGCTTCCGGGGCGACGGTAACCATTAGTTCGAATCTCCATCAAGGGCAGAAAATAAGGTGGTCTGCCTCTCCATGTGACAGTTCAGCAACGCGTGAGTCAGCTCTTTCGATTCCGAAGCGCTTCGATCAGGGCTCTGGTCGGCATCGGTTCGGATGCGCTTCTCAGTACGGATACGAGAAAATCGACATCATCGTCGGTCAACCGAACTGGTTCGGCGGGCTGGCTCATCGAGACTCCGTTCGTGGTTGGTGAAATGCCGGACGGGCAGGTATCGTCCAAACTCGCGTAGTATACTATGGTTCGCTGTGCGACCCGAACTGGCAGGGCTGTCAGCGCCGAAGGCGAGTTGATTCGTTTCCGGACCCTCACTATACTCGCGCCAGTTCGCCCACGAGCTTACGAACGTTTTCCGGTAGTGTGGCCGGAGGAGGACTCAACCAATGCCAAGTCTCGGTTGGCAAGAACTCATCATCGTCCTGATCATCGTCGTCATCATTTTCGGCGCTGGCAAGCTGCCAGAAATCGGTGGCGCCATGGGTAAGAGCATCAAGGAGTTCAAGAAGGAATCGGAAGAGCCGGGCGCCTTGGGCGACGGTTCGTCCGCCACCACGGCCGCCTCGGCGGGTGGCGCTGGCGTCTCCAAGAACGCTGAGGCCGCCCAGGTTCGCGCCGACGAAATCTAGGTCGCTGTCACCTTCTGTATCGGAGTCGAAACAGCCGGATCCAATCGATCCGGCTGTTTTGCATTCATGCCATCGCCATTTGCGGCATGGGCGCGGATCGGTACAGGAGCCGAAACCGGTCGTAGGTTGCGAACACCGGCAGGGCGCGGTGAAGTATGCTCTTGCCCGAATTCGCGCACGGTTATGGACACACAATGAATTCAGCCGACGATTCCGAGTATTCCCAGACGAACGCGACCGGCAACAGTTACTGGTCCGAGAGCACCATCGACGACGCCGCTTCCGCCCCCGAACCGGTGATCCTGTCGACCCCGGCCAAGAAGCAAACGAGCGCGCTTCGAGAGATTGTCGAAACAGCGCTGATCGCGATTCTGATCTTCGTGCTGGTGCGCACCCTGGTGCTCAACTTCCGGGTGGATGGCAGCAGCATGTTGCCCAGCCTGGTCAACGGCGAAATGCTGCTGGTCAACCGGAATGCCTATCACACCTACGATCTCTATTCGTTGATCGACTGGGTACCGGGTGTGAATCACACCGAGGCCAAGGAATTCACACCGTTCGATGGACCCCATCGCGGAGATGTGATCGTTTTCAACCCGCCGGTGACTTCGGACAAGCCATATATCAAACGCGTCATCGGCTTACCGGGCGATACGGTGAAAATCGAGGACGGTTCGGTGTTCGTCAATGGAACGAAGCTCGACGAAACCTATCTCCATGGCGATACGACCGATTGCCAGCCGCGGGCATGCGAACCGGTAGTGGTGCCGCCCGGCCACGTGTTCGTGCTGGGCGACAATCGCGCGCATAGTTCCGACTCCCGCTATTTCGGTGTGGTCGATATCGATAGCATCGTGGGCAAGGCCTGGATCACCTATTGGCCGATCGGCCATATCGGCCGCGTTCCGACCGCCGACTATCATGAGCTGGACACGACCGGCCAGTGAATCGGTTTCGCGTGGTGGAGAACCGATTGGCGCTTGCCAGACGTTGTAGAATGGAATCGTCGACGGAGAGCGTGATGAGCCTCGTTCGGCCACCTCATCTTCCGTTCCCAATCACCAGTCAATGGATTTCTGTTCATGATCGAGACCGTCGTCAAGAGCATTCGCTTCAACCGCATTACGAACAACCGGGTGGTTCTGCTCAAAGAAACCGCGGGTGATCGCTATCTGCCGATCTGGATCGGCGAATTCGAGGCGCATGCGATTGCGATGGAGCTTCAGGGCGTCGAGGCTCCTCGCCCGTTGCCCTATGATCTGATGCGATCGCTGCTTACCGAATTGAATGGCGTCGTCCAGCGCGTTGTTGTCAGCGACCTTTCCATGGATGTTTTCTATGCGCGTATCGTGGTGGCAATCGCCGGACAGACGATCGACCTCGATTCGCGCCCGAGCGATGCCATCGCCCTGGCTGTGCGGAGCGGTGCTCCGATCTTCGTCGAAGATTCCGTCATGGAGCGCGCGGGGGTGAATCTGGATGACGACGATGCGGCACTCGAAATGGAGCGGCCGGTTTCCGCTTCGTCCACGGAGCACCGGAGCGAGCCGCGGCCGGACGATGAAAAACTCTCTATCTTTCGCGATTTCATCAACACCCTGGATTCCGACGATCTCGAGCGGGGCCGGGGCAATTAGCGTTCTCCAGTTGGTTCGGGAGTCGCATTAGATACCCATGGATACATCAGATCACCAAATACGCCGCATCGTCGTCGATCGCATGGACCGTTGTTCGGTATGCCACCGCCGGTTCGTCGAAGACGATGTCGAGGTCGTTTCCCGCAAGTCCGACGTCTGGCTCATGATCGTCCAATGCAAGGACTGCCATTCGCGCAGTTTCGCGGCGGTCGTCGGCGAAGCATCGAATTCGTTCGATCCCGAATCCCTGATGGGGTTCAGATCGGACGGAACGATCGAAATCTCATTCGAGATGGATGGCGAATCGCTCGATATCGATATGCCGGAGCGCGAGGAATCCCCACCGGTCGATGTCGATGACCTGCTCGAGATGCACGATTTCCTCGAATCGTTCGATGGCGATTTCAACGCGTTGTTCGCAGATCTGCCCAAGGGCTGAGCTAGCCCCCTGGGCTGTCCCGCCGGGTTCGCTCGGCGCGGGGCCATGCGTGCACGCCGCCGGTGCTTGCTCCGAGCATCGGTATCGAAGACCGAAACAGCCCTCCGAAATGCCGTATTTCGGAGGGCTGTTCAGCGGGCAGCACGCGCCTCCCCGCCGGGTGATCGTTCGTTGACTGCGTTTCCGTAGGTGCCTATACTCGCACCGGAACCGTGCGCCTGAGCTGGGGCGTATTTCGGGTCGCCCGCGGAGTTGCCCGGGAGGGAAGAGTGTCAGAAGCAGTACACGAGCCGTCCACCGGCGACGGAATCGATCTCGATTACGTACGGACGTTGATGGCTCATTACGAGCCCGAAGATTGGCAGGAGGGCCAGGAGCTCATCCTGAGCGCACTGCAGGAGATCAATGCGCGCTTCGGTTACGTTTCGTTCGAAGCGGCCGAGATCGTGGCCGAACGGTTGGGGACGACTGCCACTCGCATCTACGCGCTTCTCACGTTCTATGCCGATTTCCGCACGCAACCGCGCGGCAAGCATTTCATGCTCCTATGTCATGGTATGTCCTGCTATGTCGGTGGCTCCCAGCGATTGGTGCAGCAGCTCGCCGACAATCACGGAATCGGGGATGGCGGTACCACCGCTGGCGGCGAGCTCACCGTTCAGGTCGTGAACGGCTGCCTTGGCGCATGCAACCAGGCGCCATTCCTCGAGCTCGATCACGAGGCATATGGACGCCTGACCGAAGAGTCGTTCAATGCGCTGGTGCAGCGCGTGATCGCCGAGTCGGCAGAGGAGAATTGAGCCGATGGCGCAACAAGCCACGAATCTGCCACGTCTGACCTCGCAGAAGGAATTCGATGAATTCCGCAAGCAGGCGATCGAAAAATGGAATGCGATCTGGAACGGCGAGAAGACCGTCGTTTCGGTGGGTGTCGGCAGCTCGTCTATCCCCATGGGGGCGCTGAACGTGCTGGAGGCATTCGAGGCACTGGCCGAAAAGGAGAACCTGATCGTCCGCAAGACGGGTCAGGACGGCGCCGACTGGGCTGATGTCCAGGTGCGCGTAAAGCGCAAGAACGCACCCGCGGTCGTTTACGCCAACGTGGTTCCCAATGACGCCAAGGGTATTCTCGATGGCAAGCACCGGAGCAAGATCGTCGGCGTCGAGGGCGACGAGGCGTACGATGGTCATCAGCCGCTGAACAGTCTTCCCTTCTACAAATACCAGCAACGCTATTTGCTGCGGGATGTCGGGGTCATCGATCCTGACTCGCTCGAAGAGGCCATTGCCCGGGGCGCCTATGCAGGGTTGTACAAAGCCCTCTTCGAGATGTCGCAGGAAGAAGTGATCGCGGAAGTCACGACCGCCAATGTGCGGGGCCGTGGCGGAGCTGGTTTCCCGGCGGGCATCAAATGGGAAAGCGGGCGCAAATCCCGCGGCGCCGAAAAATACGTCGTCTGTAATTCCCACGAAGGCGAACCGAATGTCTACAAAGATCGCCGGATGCAGGAAGGCGATCCCCATCGCGTGCTCGAAGGGATTCTGATCGCCTGTATCGCGGTCGGGGCCGAGCGCGGATACAACTACATCGGCGGCGAGCACCCGATGGCGATCAAGCGGTTCCGCAAGGCCGTCCAGGATGCCACCGCCATGGGGCTCATCGGTCGCAATATTCTCGGCTCGGGCAAGAATGTCGCATTCCGATTGCGAACTGGTGGCGGCGCCTATATCTGCGGCGAAGGTTCCGCCCTGATGTATTCCGTCATGGGCGTGCGCGGTCAACCGCGCACCAAACCGCCTCGCTCGGTCGAGGAAGGCTTATGGAAACGGCCAACAGTCGCCAACAACACCGAAACCTTGGCCAATATCCGGGACATCGTCGTCAAGGGCGGCGAATGGTACGCGCAAATCGGCACCGAGCGCAGCAAGGGCACCAAGCTCATGACGGTGCAGGGACCGGTGAAAACCATGGGTCTCGTCGAAGTGCCGATGGGTATCAGTTTCAAGACCCTGGTCGATGAGATCTGGGGCGGCATGCGCGACGGTTACAAGTTCAAGGGCATCCAAACCGGGGGTGTCTCCGCCGGCCCGCTGCGGTACGATCAACTCGATGTGCCAGTGGATTTCGATTCACTCACGTCGATGGGCGGAATGCTTGGTTCGGGTGGTTTTGTCGTGTTCGATGACACCGTCTGCGTGGTCGATTTCGCCCGTTACATGACCGCATTCAGCCGCGTCGAGTCGTGTTCGAAATGCGTGCCCTGCGCCCGCGGCAACCCTGCTCTGGTGGAAGTGGTCGACCGCATCCGCTTTGGGCGCGGCTCGCAAACCGACCTGCCATTGTTGCGGCGCACCTCCGAACATGTGATCGAACTCTCCCTCTGCGGGTTGGGCCAGGTGGCTCCCATGCCGCTGCTTGGCATGATGAACCAGTTCCCTGAGGAATTTCAGGCGCACATCGACGGTGTTTGTCCCTGCGGCGTCTGCCCGGTCTCCGCGAGCGCGACAGTACAGGCCATCGCCGCCGACTGATCGGCGACGACGGCAACAAGCGGTCCGCTGTCGAAGTCAGACAGCGGACCGTTTTGCTTTCCCGCTCATTCGAGGAGCGATCTTTCGAATCGGCTCGTTCCCCTGTGGTCGTCGGCAACCGACCCGTCGGCCAACACCCGGTCGAGCGCCCGCGGGAATCGGCGCTGCGCTTCCTGCGTGACACAGAGAGAACTATTGTTCTGCACTGCGCTCGAGCGGCACGTTCGACGAGAGCGCGGGCCTGGGCAGCGGTGGATCGCGTCCGGGCTGGTTACCCGTCATCTTCAC
>JBIQLF010000010.1:44729-53427 GCA_044464585.1 Thermomicrobia bacterium | reverse complement strand
GTGGCATAGAACACCCGGCCGCCGTTGATGCGCATCAGATCGTTGACGAACTCGATCATCATCGGGGTGCGTTCGAGCATGAAGGTATTGATCTTGATCCCGTCGCGGGTGCAGCGAACCACTTCCCGCAGCGTCTCCTGGAAGGTGCGCGGCATGGGCGGCCAGTTGAAATAGACCTGGCCGTTTTCGATATGCGCGGTCGGCTCGCCGTCGGTGATGATGATGATCTGCCGGTTCGCTCCCTTATGTCGCCCGAGCATCTGCCGGGCCATCTGGAACCCATGCTGCATGTTGGTGCCGTACTGGTATTCGTTCCAGGTCAGCGTGGGCAAATCGGATTGTTCCAGCTTCTCCGCGATATAGGAGAAACCGACCAATTCCAGCGTATCTCGCGGGTATTTGCTGCGGATGAGCGAGTCGAGCGCCAGCGCGATTCGCTTGGCGCTGGTGAAGCTGTCCGAATAGAACATCGATCGGCTCATATCGATCATCAGCACGGTCGAGGAGCGGGTCGAATACTCGGTGCGATAGACCTCGAAATCGCTTGGCACGATCTTGAGCGGGGTGCCGCGTCCTTCGCGCTGGACCGCGTTCATCACGGTCGATTCGAGATCGAGCAAAAACGGATCGCCGAACTCGTACGGTTTGGATGTATCGGTGCGCTCGCCTGCCCCACCCTGCCGGTCGATCTCGTGCGCGCCGATCCGGTCCCGTTTCAACTGGGCGAAGATATCGGTGAGCGCTTTTTCGCCGATCTTACGCACACCTTGCGGGGTCAGCTCGAACCCGCGACGCGTCTTCTTTATGTAACCCGCGTCTTCGAGCACCTTTGCAAGCTGGCCGAGCTGGTCCATCTGCTCGCGGGTGTCCTCGCCGAGCAATTCCTGAATTTTGTCCTGGTCGATATTGGCGAAATCGTTCCAGTCGCGAACGTCCTTGAATTCGCGTTCCAGATCGTCCAGCTCGTTCATACGATCCATGAGCCGCATCGCCTGCTGTAACGAGAGCGATTCGTCTCCGGAGAAGTCATAGCTGCGCCGCCAATCCTCCGGGCGCATCATCTGACCCAGATTCTGCTGCATGCGGGACATTTCCTGCTGCAACCCAGGATCCTGCGTGATCGCCTGCATGAGTCCCTGCAGCTCCGACCGTTGCTCCTGGCTCATCGAATCCATGAGCTGCTGCATGGCCGCGGTTTGCTGACGCATATGCTCGATCAGATCTTCGAGCGAGCGGATGTCCTTGCCGAAATAGTGCCCCCATTTGTGCATGAACTGTTCGAAGGCCGGGTCCTCGCCCCGGTTCTTCGCTTCGAGCATATCGTTCAATTCGCTCATCATCTGGCGCGTTTCGGCAATCTGCTCGGGCGACATCTGATTCAGCGATTGCTGCATTCCCTGGAAGGTCTGATTCATCATCTGCTGTTGCAGCTGTGAAAGCAGCTCCTGGAATTTCTGCCGGGCCTGTTGGTCCATGAAATCGTATTGCTGCAATCCGCGGATCTGCCCGGCCGGATCGGACGGCAGATCATCCAGTTGCTGATTGCGCTTCTGGGCAATGGAGTTCAGGAGATCGCGCAAGCCTTGCCGATTGCGATCTCCTTCGCCGGGCGCGTCCGATCCTTCTTCGCCCGTTTCGGCAGGAGCAGCATCTTGCGAGGCGCCGGCGGCAGCCTCTTGGGAATCGGCCTCGTCCAATCGTTGCTGGATGCCGGCGCGTTCGGTATCGACCACGTCCTGCAGCCGCTCGCGGATATCGTCGAGCATCGATCCGAGATCGTACCGTTGCATCTGATCTTGCCGGGCTTGTCGCACCCGGTTCATCAGCTCGCGCAAACCGGGCAAGCGCTCGGCATCGGGCCGGTCGACCCCCTCCCAGAAGAGCCGCCGGAGGGCGTTCATCAGATCGCCATCGCGAACGAGCTCGTCCGACATGGCGCGCATGATGTCGTCGGCATTCAGATCATCGACTTGCTGGGTGCCATCCCAACGGGAATAGCGGGTTCCGTATCGTGGAAGAGCCATAACGAGGTCCTGAGTCCTGGGTCCGGAGTCCTGAGAAGATTCTCTCGACTCTGGTTAGCGGTGATATTTGGCGGGGCCGGCGCCACCGTCCTTGTTGAGCTTGCGGTTGAGGTGGAGTCCTTCGAGCACGAATTCGACCGCCGACGCCACCGCGGCGGGATTGCCGCCGACGTGCAACTTGTCGATCGCTTCCTTCATGCCATCGAGATGGCTGAGCTGATGCACGTAGTCCATCGAAGGCATCAACTCGGAAGCATCGACCGTCAGACCGTTCTCGAACGCCTGCACGAGCTTGTCGAACTGCCGCACCGAAAAGTGGCGGTTGAAGGTGGCCACGATGGCCCCCGCCAGCAATTTGGCGACGATCTGTTCTTCGCGCACTTCACCGATGGTTTCCAGCTCGATCTTGCCGATGGTCGAGGATTGAACGGCGCTCAGATCGGAAATACGGGGCGCCGCATTCCGTTCCCCGAGGCGCAACGCTCGCCGGGTGGCGTTCGAGATCAGATTCTCGTAGTTGGCGGAGCTCATCCGCACCGAAACACCGGACCGTTGGGAAACATCGTGCGAGCGGCGCGCCATATGCGTCAATTCGGCCACGATTTCCTTCATGAATTCCGGAACCGTCACCTCGACTCCCTCGGTCGGAAAGATGGCGCGTTCCTGATCCATGATCTCGATTTCGAGCTCGATCGTTTCCGGATAGTGCGTGCGAATCTGGGAACCGTAGCGGTCCTTCAGCGGCGTGATGATCCGTCCGCGGTTGGTGTAATCCTCCGGATTGGCCGAGGCGACCACGAAGACATCGAGCGGCAGCCGGATCTTGTATCCGCGAATCTGGACGTCGCGTTCTTCCATGATATTGAGCAGACCGACCTGGATACGCTCGGCCAGATCGGGAAGCTCGTTGAGGGTGAAGATGCCGCGGTTGGTGCGCGGGATCAATCCATAGGAAATCGTGAGCTCGTCCGAGAGATAACGGCCCTCGGCCACCTTGATCGGATCGACTTCGCCGATCAGATCGGCAATGGTCGTATCCGGAGTCGCCAGTTTCTCGCCATAACGGCGCGAACGGTGCACCCATTCGATTGGGGTATCGTCGCCCGATTCGGCGATCTGGTCGAGGGCAAAGCGCGAGATCGGGTTCAGGGGATCGTCGTTGATTTCCGAGCCCGCGACGATCGGCATCCACTCGTCGAGCAATTGGATCATACTGCGAGCCAACCGCGTTTTGGCCTGCCCGCGCTCGCCCAGAAAAATGATGTCCTGTCCCGAGAGAATGGCGTTCTCGATCTGCGGGATGACGGTCAGCTCGTAGCCCACGACACCCGGAAAGAGCGTGTCGCCCTTCCGAATCTTGGCAATGAGATTGGCGCGCATCTCCTCGCGCACCGAGCGAGAAACATACCCGCTCGCTTTCAA
This sequence comes from Thermomicrobia bacterium, assembly GCA_044464585.1. Taxonomy (GTDB): domain Bacteria; phylum Chloroflexota; class Chloroflexia; order Thermomicrobiales; family UBA6265; genus JAMLHN01. Next base: position 49,981 of record JBIQLF010000010.1, on the reverse strand, counting down.
CGCACCGAGCGTTGCCGTTGCCGGCGCCTCGGATCGAACAGTGGTCGGATCGATTGCGGTCATGCTGTAACTGTGCCTCGCGACGGAATGAGCGGGGGATGGAATCCGATTCCCTATCCAGCGCGTGCTGGCGCGGTATGAGGCATCGTTGCCAGGAAATCGTCTTTCAAGAGTACTCGCTGGCGCCCCCGGATGAGACCTGAACGAATGGCCAGGGGACGGGGACGGGGGTCTTGAGTCTTGGGTCTTGGGTCTTGGGTCCGAGGTCCCGGGGTCCGGAGCCCGGAAGCCATTCGGTTGCCACCCAACGACTCCGAGTATCCTCCTCTCAGGACTCAGGACTCAGGACTCAGGACTCAGGACTCAAGACCCAAGACTCAAGACCCAAGGCTCAGGACTCAAGACTCAAGACTCAAATCTCCGCGCCCTCGTGGATCGGGGCGATGAAGGGAAGATTGCCGAATCGCGGATACGAGGAGAATCCGTAGCCGACGAGCACTTCATCCGGGGCTTTGAATCCGACGAAATCGAGCGGGCTTTCGATGATCCGCGCGTCTTCCCGGTCGAGCAGCGTGCAAATGCGCACGCTGCGCGCGCCCCGGCTGCGAAGCCACTCGGTCACATAGACCAGGCTGAGACCGCTGCTGACGATATCGAACACCAGGATCACATCGCGTCCTGCCACGGGGATCGCCAACGACCCGGCGATCCGAGCCCGGTCGATCTCGGCGCCCGCCCGGTATCTCGATAGTGCGAGCTGATCCCGGCTGACCTCGCAACCGGACGATCGCAGCGCCCGTTCGAGGTCGCTCAGGAACCGGCCACACCCGCCGCCCACACCGATCAGGTGTGGGCACCCACTCCGTTGCCGGCCATGTCCATTGCGAATCGAGGTCTCCGCGATTTCGGTCGCCAGCTCGCCGATACGCGCTCGCAGGGCATCCGCTTCGAAGAGCGGGGCATCGAGCACCGGTTCGTGAATGCTGTCCGGCGCGGGATAGCTACCGACGAGCCGGTCATAGTCACGCCGGTAGAGCAGCTTGATATGCACAGACGGAAAGATCTCGCGCAGGCGGCGAATCTTGCGGTTCTTCCTGGTGACCAACCGCTGGCGCATGGTCGTCAGTTCCAGGAACAGATCGTGATCGGGCAGATAGAAATCGGGCGTGATCTGTTCGGCCGGACGACCATCGGCCCGGAATTCGAGATGGAAGGTCGTCGGTTCGTAGATCCAGCGAATCCGATAGAAGGAAAGAATCCGCGCAAGATCCTGTTCGGCCGGATGCGCGAACGCATGCGCATCGACCGGTTCGAACAAAGCGCGCGGGATCGGCGCAAACGATGCGCCCAGCTGCGCCGGATGAATTCCCGCGCCGGTCGGCATCCCCGCCAGGACACCTGCCTCCCCTCTTCCCACGTCCCTACCTCGGTTTCCTCGCTATGGCGCATGGTCCGCGCGGATCCTGCAAGATCCTCGAACGGGTGACCGATCATCCCCATGCTATGACCGATCAGCGCCAGTGACTTCACATCGACGCGGGGGCGTTTCCTGATTTTGGCACATGTTGTCGCGGGCCGCAACAGGCGCCAATCCGCCACTCGAACGACGGCCAGGCACCATCGTATTGTACGCCAATAGCGAATGCGCGTCGGACGAAGCACGCCAGTCGCGCCGGCGAACCGGTCGGTGTCGAGAACCGATGTGATGGCAAGCCGGCTGTTGTTCCCTGAGACAACGTGCCCGGAAAGACCGGCCCGGAATGCCATGTCATACGAATTCCGCATGATGACGCAGGGGAGGAGCCCAGACGTTCGATGCTGGGCACGCCTCGGAGCACCTGGCCCATAGCGAAGCGTTCGAGCGGATTCCGTATCATTCGAGCGAATCGTTCGAGCAGGAGCGCTCAGGTGATCGTCAACAATGTCATTTATGTCGACGGCGAGCGGGCCGCAACCCCAGCGACGGTGGAGGAAACGACCGAGCTCGCGACCTCGCTCCATGGAATGGCGTGGGTCGGCCTCTCGAAACCGACCGAACAGGAATTGGCGCGCGTTGCCAAAGAGTTCGGGCTGCACGAACTGGCGGTCGAAGATGCGCTACATGCGCATCAGCGTCCGAAGATCGAACAATACGGTCCGATCACCTTCATCGTCTTGCGTACAACGCACTATGTCGATCCCAACGAAATCATCGACTTTGGGGAAATCCATCTCTTCATCGGAAAGGATTTCGTGATTTCGGTCCGGCATGGAGCGTATCCCGACTTGAAACAGGTTCGCTCCCGGATGGAGCGCAATCCCGAGCTGCTCTCGTTGGGACCGGCGGCCATTCTTTACGGCATCATCGACCAGGTCGTCGACGAATACCACGAGGTCGTCGGTGAGCTCGCGGACGATATCGATCAGATCGAAATCGAGGTCTTCGGTGGGCATCCCGATGTCTCGAAACGCACCTACTCCCTGACCCGGGAAGTGATCGATTTCCAGCGAGCCGTCGCCCCGCTACCAGCGATTCTGGCGGCCATCCGGGAAGACCGGAGCGGCATCAGGATCGATCCGAAGCTGAACGACTATTTCCGCGACGTTCAGGACCATGCCACCCAGGCACAGGAGCAGATCCAGTCGTATCGCGATATTCTGCAGAATGTGCTGAATGTGAATATCGCCATCGTCGGATTACAACGGAACGAAGATGTGCAGCGGCTCACAGAAATCTCGCTCAAGCAGAATGACGAGGTCAAGAAGATTTCCGCCTGGGCGGCGATCATCTTCGCGCCGACCCTGGTCGGCACGATCTATGGCATGAACTTCGATACGATGCCCGAGCTGCATTGGCGGTTCGGATATCCGTTCGCGCTGTTGATGATGTTCGGCGTGGGATTCGTGCTTTGGGCCGCATTCCGCCGCAAAGGCTGGTTATCGTCGGAATGAGCGCCGTGGATCGATGCCGCATCCGGTCGATTCGACAGTTCGGGGCAAGTATAGGAAGATCACCTTCCAGCGAACGTGGGCGGTCATCGCCCGAAAGAGCATGATGAGAGGGAGTGTCCGTGTCCGATAATTCGACGACGAAATATCTTCTCGACGAGAGCCAGCTTTCCGAAGCCTGGTACAACGTGCAGGCCGATCTGCCCACCCCCATGCCGCCGCCGCTGCATCCCGGCACTGGCCAGCCGATTGGTCCCGACGATTTGGCTCCGCTCTTCCCGATGGAGCTGATCAAACAGGAAGTCAGCCAGGAGCGCTATATCGAGATTCCCCAGGCGGTAAAGGACATCTACCGCCTCTGGCGACCGACACCGCTCTACCGGGCGCGCGGTCTGGAAAAAGCGCTCGATCTGCCCGATCGGGTCAAGATCTTCTACAAATACGAAGGTGTCAGCCCCTCCGGCAGCCACAAACCGAACACCGCGGTGCCGCAGGCGTATTACAACAAGCAAGCAGGGGTCACCCGGATCGCGACCGAAACCGGCGCTGGCCAGTGGGGCAGCTCGCTGGCCATGTCGTGCGCGTTCTTCGGCATCGACCTCAAGGTCTATATGGTCAAGATCTCCTTCGCCCAAAAACCGTACCGGCGAGCGATGATGGAAACCTGGGGCGCTCAATGCGTCGCCAGCCCGAGCATGGACACCAACGCCGGCCGCGCTATCCTGGCCGCTGATCCCGACTCGACCGGCTCGCTCGGGATCGCCATTTCCGAGGCGGTGGAAGATGCCGCCACCCGGGAAGACACCAAGTATTCGCTCGGCTCCGTGCTCAATCATGTGCTCATGCACCAGACCGTCATCGGTCAGGAAGCGATCCAGCAGCTCGAAATGGCCGACGCCGAACCCGATGTGATCATCGGCTGCGCCGGCGGTGGCTCGAACTTCGCCGGATTGGTGCTCCCGTTCATGCCGGCCAAGTTCGCTGGTGGCAAGGCGCGCATCATCGCGGTCGAGCCAGCCGCCTGCCCGACCCTGACCCGGGGCGTATTTGCCTATGACTTTGGCGATACCGCCGGTATGACGCCGTTGCTGAAGATGCACACCCTCGGTCACACCTTCATGCCGGCAGGCATCCATGCGGGCGGCTTGCGCTATCACGGCATGGCGCCGCTGGTGAGCCATCTCTACGATCTGGGCTATCTCGAAGCCCGCGCGGTCAAGCAGGTCGGCGCATTCGAAGCCGCTGTCACCTTCGCGCGCTCGGAGGGAATCATTCCCGCTCCCGAACCGACGCATGCCATCCGGGTTGCGATCGATGAGGCGCTGCTTGCCAAGGAAGCCGGAGAATCGAGGACGATTCTCTTCAATCTTTCGGGACACGGGCTGGTCGATATGGCCGCCTACGACACCTTCCTCTCCGGTTCGCTGCAAGACTACGAACACCCGGACGAAGCGATCGAGGAAGCCAAGTTGCACATTCCGGCGGTCGGATAGCGTCCGCCGCGAGCGCATACGGACGAACGGCCCGTTCCGATACGAACGGGCCGTTCGTCATCGTGGATTCGTCACCCCCACCTGCTGGCACATGTCCAACAGCAGGCAGGTCGAGCAGTGGGGGCGCAGCCGCGTGCAGATCGCTTTGCCGAACGGAACGAGGCGCTCGTTGAGCTCCAGCCAATCGGATGGAGCGAAGACCTGTTCCAAGGCCAATTGCGATTGTTCCGGAGTTTTGGTGGCGATCACCCCCCAGCGATTCGCCACCCGGTGAACATGGATATCCACCGGCAATCGCTCCTCGCCACACCCGATTCCCAGCGCCAGCGCGGTGCATTTCGGTCCGATTCCGGGCAGGCTTAGCATCGTGGTCTCGTCGCAGGGCAACATCCCGCCAAAGTCGTCGACCGTCGTTTTCGCGATCTGGTGAATTTGCGCGGCTTTGCGCTCGTGAAAGGTCGAGGGGTCGATGAGACGGTCGATTTCCTCGATGGGAAGCGCGGCGATCTCCTCCGCGGAAGGCGCTCGTTCGAAGAGGCGCAACGATGCCGGGAGACTGACTTCCTCATACGTCCGAACCGAGATCAGACAGCCAATGACCTGCTGGAAGAGCGAGCCATATCCGCGATTTCGCAATTCGAACATCGACGGCGCGGGCAACCCGCGAACGGCCTGGCGCAAAAGGACCATGACCCGAGCCGGGTCGAATGGGTGTTTGGATTCCACTGGCGCAACGTTCATCCGCTCAGGCTACCGCGATTCCACCGCCCAGGCGAAATCGAAGAGCGCGCGGACTCAGCGCATCCCGCTTCCGGTGACTCCCGGTTTGGG
>JBIQLF010000010.1:41756-44629 GCA_044464585.1 Thermomicrobia bacterium | reverse complement strand
ACCGCCCCGATCACATTGAACGAAGCGAAATGCCGGTAGGGCATATGCGAAATCCCGGCGATGACCGGCACGAAGGTGCGAGCGAATGGAATGAACCGCGCCAGAATGATTGCGCGGCCGCCATGCTTTTCGAAGAACTGCTCGGCCAGCATCAGGTTCTTTGGTTTGAAGAGCCGCGATTCCGGTTTCTTGAACAATCCGCGGCCGTAATGCTTTCCAAGCTGGTAGCCGACCGCATCGCCGGTAACGGCGGCCACGACGCAGATCGGCACCAGAATCCAGATGTTCAGCAAATCCTGCGAAGCCAGAAACCCGGCCGTGAACAACAAGCTGTCGCCGGGCAGAAAGAACCCGATGAGCAATCCGGTTTCCGCAAAGATGATGACGAAGATGCCGATGTACCCGATGGTTTGGATGAAATGGTCGAGATCGCCTGGAAACATCTGGAGGCCCTGTACGGAGAATGTCCGGCTCAGAAAAAACCGCGGCGACCGCCGCGGAAGCGACCCGAGTATAGAGCAACCTCCAGCGGTCGCCTATCGGGTCGAATAGCGAGGCATGGACGCGGGACCGAAAAGATCGATCCAGAGCAATCGCGCTGCCCACGCGCGATATCCACGCCAATCCTCCGAGCGTCGCTCCATCTCCTTCATGGTCATCGCGGGCATGCCGTACGATTGGCGCGCCGCCCGGAGCAGCGCGACATCGCCGGTCGGAAAAGCGTCATCCGCTCCGATGCCCCAGAGCAATGCCGATTCGGCCGTCCACGGACCGACCAGCGGTAGCTTCCGGAGCATCGCCCGCAGCTCGTCGATCGAGGCGGCCGCCGGTCCGGGCAAACGGCCGTCGAGCGCGGCCCGGCCCGCTTCGATCAACGCTTCGGCCCGTTTCCATGTGACTCCGGTTCTGCGCAACCGCGCCGGATCGGCATTGGCCAGATCGTCCGGCAGCGGCGGTGGCCAGAAGATCCGGCCCCCGATCTCGATACCGGGATGGAAATAGGATGCCAGCCGGGCACTGACGACTGCCGCCGCAAGCACCGTAATGCTCTGACCGACGATACAGTCGATCAAGCCGTCGAAGAGACTTCCGGAAGCGTGGGGCTTCATGCCTGGATGCCGGCGAGCAATAGCTGCGATCACCGGATCGGTCATCGACGGCATGGGTCGTTCGATGCCCAGCGAGCGAACAGCCCAGTCGTGATCCAGCTCCGCGCTCGCGTCGCCTCCGATCGACAGTCGATCGTCCGTCGCGCTCTGGCGAACGTGGCGATATACGACCTGGCGGTCTTCCCAACCCACTGAGATCAATGCGCCATCGATCCAGTCCTGATTCGCCCAGCGACCGGAGGCCCAGCCGACCGGCGCACAGGTATCGGCCAGAGAAAACGGAAACGGCAGCATGAGAACCCGGGACATACGACTCCTTCGATGGGAATACATTCCACGCAGCAACTGAACCTATTCGCAGTCAGTGGAAAAGATGGCGAGATCGACACAAAACCGCCTCGTCGATTTTGCACTCGGTCGATCGTTCGGCTCTACAATTGCTCGAATACGCACTCAACCCGTTGGCACGGCGCCACGGGCCATGAAAATGGAGGTTGCACAGATGCGCGCGCGGTTTTCGTGGGCAATGTCGCTCCTGCTTACGCTTCTCCTCGTATCGAGTTTTGCCATTGCGGGCTACGGTCCCACCGCAGCGCAGGACTCCGGCAAGCTTACGCTGTGGCACGGCTGGACGGGCGTCGAGGCCGACACGCTCAATAACCAGATTCTCCCAGCCTGGAAGGAAGCGCACCCGGGCGTCGAGGTGAACGTGCTGGCGGTGCCGTTCGACCAGCTCAAGAACAAATATCAGACCGAGGCCGCCACCGGCGGAGGCCCCGATCTGTTGATCGGTCCGGCCGACTGGGTGGGCGAATTGGCCAGTGCCGATCTCATCAAGCCGCTGGACGACATGGTCTCGGGCGATACCCTGGGGGCCTATGTGCCATCGGCTGTCGATGCGCTGAAATCCGATGGCAAGCTGTATGGCTTGCCGGAAAGCATCGAGACCGTTGCGCTCTACTACAACAAGGACATGGTGCCGAATCCACCGAAATCGACCGCCGAGCTGGTGCAGCTCTCGGCTGATATCAACGCGGCCGATTCGAGTCAGTATGGCTTTGCCCTCCTTTCCAACTTCTACCATCCGGCCGGATATCTCTTTGGATGGGGCGGCAAGATTTTCGACGATTCCAATCATTCCGCGTTCGATTCGCCAGAGGTCGTCTCATTTCTCGGCTGGTTGAAGGACCTCACTGGCAAGCCGGGCATCTATCACCAGAATGATGATGGCGGCATCAGCTCGCTCTTCAAGGAAGGCAAGGCCGGTATGGTCATCAACGGCCCGTGGGCTCTTGGCGACTACCAATCCGCGCTGGGCGCCGATAAGGTGGGCGTGGCCGAGCTGCCGGTCATCAGTGAGAACAGCGATGCCGCGCCGAAACCATTCCTGGGCGTGAAGCACATCATGATCAATGCCAACGACGAGGGCGATCAGGCGGCACTGGCATTGCAGTTCGCCGAATTCTTTACGGGCGCCGAGGTGGGCAAAATCCTGGCCGATAGCGTCGGGCATCTCCCGGCCAATACTGGCGTCGATGTCTCGGACAATCCGATCGCCAGCGCCTTCGTCGCTCAGGCCGCCAACTCGACCCCGATGCCGACCATTCCGGAAATGGGACAGGTCTGGACCCCCGCCGAGGATATGATCAACAAGGTGCTCGGCGGCGACGCGACGCCCGAGCAGGCCGCCGCTGACGCCGCCAAGTCGATCGACGGCGCGATCGAGCAGATGGGAGCCTGATGCCCCGCGCGTGCGGACCGGCC
>JBIQLF010000010.1:0-41656 GCA_044464585.1 Thermomicrobia bacterium | reverse complement strand
TCGACGGCGCGATCGAGCAGATGGGAGCCTGATGCCCCGCGCGTGCGGACCGGCCACCCCCGGGGCGGCCGGTCCACGCTACCCAGGCGAACTTGCGTGTAGGCCCCGCCCCGTCGTTCTCGTGACGTCACGACTTCGCAATCGTCGCGTCCCTGGGCAGAGCCCCGGGGGCTCGACCTCCCCAAGCGATCGTCTGCCCCGCATCGGACAAAAGGCGAGAAGATATGGTCGCTCCCACGACGAGTTCCAAGAGCAGCGCCGGGCCCATCGAAGGGCTGGGTCGTGCTTCCGGCGTTCGCTGGTGGCAACGATACAAGCTGCCCTATCTCTACATCCTGCCGGCCTTCATCGTGTTGGCGATCGTTACGTTCTACCCGATCATTTATCAGATCTATCTCTCGTTCACGAACTTTGCGATCAAGAACCTCCGGACGGGCAATGCCGATTGGATCGGCCTGCGTAATTACGAGCGAATCATCAAGAACCAGGTGCCGCTCCCGAATTTCAATTTCTGGAATACCCTGGCATTCAATTTCGTCTGGACGATCTCCAACGTCTTCTTCCATGTAGTCATCGGCGTGGCGGTTGCGCTGCTGCTGAACCGGCGGCTGATCATCGGGCGGCGTATCTGGCGAGCGATCTTCGTCATCCCGTGGGCCATGCCGCCGCTGGTGGTGGCGACCATCTGGCGGAATATGTTCGACACCCAGTTCGGCGCCATCAACCAGCTCCTGGGCAAACTTGGGCTGCCAAACGATATCGGCTGGCTGACGTCGACAAAGGCGCCGATTCCGGGCGTCGAGCTCTTACCGCTTTCGTTCTTCGCGGTGCTGATCGCCAATATTTGGCTGGGTTGGCCCTTCATGATGGTGATCGCCACCGGGGCGCTGCAATCGATCCCCGGAGATCTCTACGAGGCAGCGCGCACTGATGGGGCATCGCGCTGGCGGCAGTTCTGGGATATCACGGCGCCGTTGCTGCGCCCGGCCATGGTGCCAGCCATCATGTATGGCACGATCCTGACGTTCAACCAGTTCAACATCATCTACTTCATCAGCAACGGCGGCCCCTATGGCCGCACCGAGATTCTGGTGACGCAAGCATTCAAACTGGTGAATCCGAACGGACTCTATGGTCTGGCCGCGGCCTTCAGCATTCTGGTCTTCTTCGTCCTGCTCGTCCTTACGCTGGCCCAGAACCGGGTCGCTCGTGGGTTGGAGGGATGGTCCGATGCCTAGCGCCGATGCCTCCCAGGTCCGCCGCCTGGCGGCGGAGGAAACGCTCGGGGCCCACGACGCGCTGGCGACGACCTCGAGCTATCGTCACCGGAAGCCGGTTCGGCCGCTGATCGAGGACATCCTCGCGCATATCGTGTTGCTCTTCATTGCGGTCACCGTGCTCTTTCCGGTCGTCTGGGTCGTATCGATGTCGCTCGACGGGCGCAATATCAGCCGTCCCACCACGCTGGAGATCATCCCGCCCAACCCGTCCATCGCGGCCTACAAGCGCATTCTGACCGAACCGCAAGCCAACAACATCATGTTCTCCACGATGTTGAAGAACAGTCTGGTCCTCTCGATTGGCGTCAGCTTGATCGTGGTGGTCTTCGCGGTGACGGCGGCCTACGCCTTCGCCCGATTCCATTTCCCTGGCCGGAAATGGGGGCTCTTCCTGTTCATCGCGGTCTTGATGCTGCCGTCGGTGGCAACGCTGGCTCCGCTCTTCGTGCTCCTGAGCCAGATCAAGATACCCGGTACCAACGAGAGCGTCCGCAGCACGCTCATCGGCGTAGGAATCGCCTACACGAGCGGGGCGCTTCCCTTCGCAATCTGGAATCTGCGCGGCTATATCGACACGCTGCCAAGAGAGATGGAAGAGTCCGCGCTCGTCGACGGCGCCGGACCGAACCGGGCGTTTTTCGACGTGATCCTGCCGCTGATCGCGCCAGCCATCGCGATCACCGTCCTCTTCGGCTTCATGGCATCATGGACCGAGTTCGTCTTGGCCTGGACCTTCCTGACCGATCCGAACCGGTTTACGCTCGCCATGGGATTGAACGCAATGGTCGGTCAATATTCATCGAACACGCCCTGGTCCGATTTCGGAGCCATGGCGATTCTCATTACCCTGCCTATCCTCGCTCTCTTCTTCCTGCTGCAACGCTGGATCGTCTCCGGTCTGGCGGTCGGCGCGGTCAAGGGATGATCGAATATCACGATGCCCCGGTCCCGGACGGACCGGGGCTCGTCACCATCGCGGTTGGGGCGAATCTCGACGATGCGCTCGCCCAGTTTGGCGAGCGTGACGATTGCATCGGTTGCTCGACCGCGGCCGCCGTGCCACCCTGGACGCCGGACGGCACGATCGAGCGAGTGCTGCGCGCCTTCAGCCCCGTGGCAACGCATGGGCCGGTCATCCGTCCGCGCTCGGCGGCGGGCGGACTGCTGCAACGTGGCAACCGGTGGGCCGAGGTCGATATCGACGCCGATGCCCAGCGGCTGCGCACGGTCAAAATGCCCGCCGAGCTCGCCGGCGCGCAACGGCTCTACGCCATCAACGATCTGCGCGCCATTGGTGAATCGCGGCCGGTGGTCGCCATCGGTCTCTGGGCGCTCTTCGCCCATCCGGTCGTGCGCGCGGGCGCGCTCTTCTCGGGAGCCCGCGATGGTCTCACCGCCGAAATCGCGCTGGCGATTCATCCGGATCGCTATATCGTTCTCGATCGGGATCGAACGCTTGGACTCGCATTCGTCATCGAAACGACCGATCCGATTGCCGCCGATCTCATCGTCCTGGCCTTGCGTCAGGGACGAGCCCGGCATCGGGGGCCTGGCTCCTGGGAAGATCCGCTCGTGCAGGCGGCAACCGAGCTCGATCTCGGTATTCGCAATTACGAGGAGATCACGATCCATGTTCTGCGCTCCCCTACGCTATCTTCGGATCGACGGGCGGCGGCCACCGAAATTCTGCGCACCGCCGCCGAATCGATTGGCGTACGCAGCGCCAAATAGCGTACACTTGTTCTGATAAACATTATGACGACTCCAGCGCATCCGCTTTCCAGGCGCCTGTCCGCGCTCCCGGCCGGACCCGGCATCTATCAACTCAAGGACGAGAACGGCGTCATCCTCTATGTAGGCAAAGCGGCCGTGCTGCGCAATCGCGTGCGCTCGTACTTCCAGTCGCAACGGGGGAAAGATCCGAAAACCCGTGAGTTGATGCGGCATGTGACCGATTTCGAGATCATCCGCACCGATTCTCCGACCGAGGCGCTGATTCTCGAAAACGAACTGATCAAGAAACTGCAGCCGAAATACAACGTCATGCTCAAGGACAGCAAGACGTATCCGTATCTCAAGATCACCAGCGAAGAATGGCCGCGCATCATCTCGACCCGGCGGATCGTGCAGGACGGAGGCCGTTATTTCGGGCCATACACCTCCGCCGGTTCGGCCTATAAGGCACTCAATCTGCTCAACCGGCTTTTCCCTTATCGCAAATGCGAAAAGAAGATCACCGGCCACGATGAGGTTTGTCTCTACTACCACATCAAGCAATGCCTGGCCCCGTGCATCGGCGCGACATCGCACGAGGAGTACATGCAGGCCATCGAAAACGCCGCGCTCTTCTTGAGTGGCCGGGGCGACGAGATTCTGCAACCGCTCGAAGAGGAAATGCAGCAGGCGGCCGATGCCTGGAACTTCGAACGGGCCGCCGAGGTGCGCGACCGGATCGATGCGGTCAAACATGTGCTGCAACGCCAAAAGGTGGTGAGCGCGGACAGCACCAACACCGATGTCGTGGCCGTCGCCCAGGGACCGGGCGGCGACGCCGGTATCCAGGTCAGTTTTCTGCGCAATGGCAAATTGATCGGATCGGAGTTCTTTCCGATGAGCGCGCGCATCGAGGACGATCCGTCGGAATTGATCGGCGGTTTCGTCGCCCAGTTCTATGCGGAGGCCGCGCTGATCCCTGCCCGGTTGCTCCTGCAGCACCCCTTGCCCGCGGCGGATGCCGATGTGATCGGCGAATGGCTGCGCGAGCGCCGCGGCGGCAAGATCGAGATCACGGTGCCGCAACGCGGACAGAAGCGCGCGCTGGTCGAGATGGTCGCCAAATCGGCCAACGACAATCTCGAGCAGAACCGGGTCAAGTTCCTTTCCGATGAGATGCGCATGACCGCGGCGCTGAACGAGCTTTCCGAGGCGCTGGATCTGCCCCGGCTGCCACGCCGTATCGAGTGCTTCGACATTTCCAACCTGCAGGGCACCAACACGGTCGCCAGCATGGTCGTGTTCGAGGACGGCCGTCCCGCCAAAAAAGAATATCGCCGGTTCAATGTCAAATCGGTCGATGGACCGAACGACTTCGCCAGCATGCACGAGGTCATCAAGCGGCGTTTCAGGCGCGCTGCCGAACGGGACGAAGAAGCCGAGGGCAAATGGACCACCTTGCCCGATTTCGTCATCATCGACGGGGGCAAAGGACAATTGAACGCGGCATTGGCGGCCATGGAAGAAACCGGTCTCAATGTCCCGATGGCCGGACTCGCCAAGGAAAACGAGGAGCTCTATCTCCCCGGCCAACCGATTCCGGTTATCCTGCCGCGCGACTCACAAGCGCTCTATCTCGTGCAGCGAGTCCGGGATGAAGCGCACCGGTTCGCCATTTCGTTCCACCGGCAGAAACGCTCGAAACAGGCATTCACGTCGAGCCTGGATTCGATCCCGGGCATCGGTCCAAAGAAAAAGAAAGCGCTCATCAAACAGTTCGGTTCGGTCGCGGCGATTCGCGAGGCATCGGAAGAGGAACTGGTCATGGTCGATGGCATCAATGCCGCGCTGGCGGCGCAGATCAAGGCGCATCTCTGATGCGCGCCGAAACCCCCTCGCCCGGCGATCGTTCGGGGGAAACGGCCGAAACCCATAGCCAGGTCAATGGCCGCGATGGACGTTCCCCACTCGTTCTCGACCCTTCGTCTCCCCGGGCGGTCGAATGGACCGCCGAGACGCTCTCGGCCGGCGGGGTCGTCGCCATTCCGACCGATACCGTCTACGGTCTGGCGGCGTCGCTGGCGCATCCGGAAGCGCTCGATCGCATCTACGCGATCAAGGGCCGCCCGGACCATATGCCCCTTCCGGTGCTCGTCTCGTCGGCGGATGCGCTCTCCCATCTCGTCGATATCGACGATGCGGTCCTGCCATTGTTCGACGAATTCTGGCCCGGTCCATTGACGGTGATCCTCCCGGCTGCCGCCCACCTCCCCGAGCGGGCGCTCGGTCCGGAACGAACCGTTGGCGTGCGCTTGCCCAATCACCCGCTTGCCATCGAGATCATCGACAAGGCGGGCGGAGCGGTCGCCTGCACCAGCGCCAATCGCACGGGCAGCGAACCGGGCCGCACCGCCACGGATGTTGCCGAATCGATCGGGACCGATCTCGATCTCATTCTGGACGGTGGGCGCGCGCCCGGTGGGGTCGCCTCCACCGTTGTCGCCATCGATGGTTCGACCCTGCGCTTTTTACGCGAGGGTGCCGTCCCCATCGCGGAGGTTATCCGCATTTGGGACGAGATTCGTCTCGAACGGTAAGGCTGGGTACACTTCCCGGTACGATGGGAGCGGACAGGGAGGTTCGGGCAGGGATGTCTGCAGGGCGTGAAATAACACCGGCGCCAATGGATGACACGCCGGCGGACGACGCCAACAAGACCACGAACGGCTTGTCGAGTCGCACTGGCGCGCCGGTCGGGGCGACGATCGATCGTGCCCGCCAACCGATGATCGGGCAAGGGATCGTGGTCACCCCGATCGCCGCGGCATCGGTGCTCATTCTGGCAATCCTCGCGGTCCGCGAGCGGGAGACACTCACCGGCACACCCGCGACCGAAACCACTGGCCCGCTCTTTTGGGGGCTGGCCGTGCTGTTCACGATTCTGATCGCGGTCGGTGCCCAATTCTCGGAAATCTCCGCCGCGCGCTCAGCGGCGGCATTTGGGCATCCGCGACGCAAACGCGATTATCCGACCGCCTGGATCACGCCGACCGCCGGTATGTTCGCGGCCATCCTGTTGGTGGCGACCTTGCATAGCACCGCGATGTTCGTGGTCGGACCGGTCATTGCCTTGTTCGCGGTCGGCGGTTCGCTGCTAGCCCGCGACTTGCTCGACGACGCGACCGAAACGACCTTGCGGACCGCCATGGCGGTTCATATGGCCGTTATCCATATCGTCGCCTTCATCGGGCTCAGCGCCATCTATTTGAACAAGATGTCGCTCTGGGCGGCAGTGCCGCTGGTGGCCGTGTTCTCGTTTCTGCTCCTTCTCGAAAATCTCGATCGCGGTCCCGCTCCGATGCAGCAACGCGCGTTCTACGCATTTCTGGGCGCGATCGTGCTTTCGGTCGTTATGGTCTTTCTCGACAGGTGGCTGACCTATGGCTGGACCGGGGGCGGCGTTCTGCTGGTCGTGTTCTATGCGGTGGCAGGCATCCTGCTGGTGCAGACCCAGAATGGAGTGGTGCGCCGGCGCGATCTCGTCGAGTTCGTCGCCGTCAGCGCTGTCTTGCTGGCCATCCTGATCGTCACGATGTAGTCCAGTTGGAACCGGATATGGCAAATTCACGGCACGCGCGATCCAACGAACTCTACGAGCACTACGACGAGCTCGACCGCCTGGAAGAGCTCCTGGAAGATATGAACGAATTGGGCGTCACCTCGATTACTGAGATCGAAGCCCGTATGCTGCTTCTGAACGAGCGAATCGACGAGCTCGAATCGGACGTCGAAGCACCGTAGGTTGCCCTTGCGTTCCACCACAGCGAACTCCTACCCCGGCGATCTCTTCAGCTCCAACAAAGAAGATCAGCTTGCCCGCAAGGCGCCGCTGGCGGCACGCATGCGCCCCCGCACGCTGGACGAACTGGTCGGCCACGAAAAACTGGTCGGACCGGGAACATTGCTGCGCCGGGCGATCGAAGCCGATCAACTCTCCTCGATCGTACTTTGGGGTCCGCCGGGAACCGGTAAAACCACCATCGCACGGGTGATTGCCAACGCAACGAGAGCATCGTTCGTGGCGGTCAGCGCGGTTTCCTCCGGGGTCGCCGATCTGCGCGCCGCGATCAAGGACGCCAGCGACCGGCTCGGAATGCACGGGCAACGAACCGTGCTCTTCATCGATGAAATCCACCGGTTCAACAAAGCCCAGCAGGACGCAATCCTGCCCTATGTCGAGGATGGGACGGTTATCCTGATCGGCGCAACCACCGAGAACCCATCGTTCGAGGTCAATTCGCCGCTGCTGTCTCGCTCGCGCGTGATCGTACTGCAATCGCTGACCGATGCCGATATCGAGCGCATCCTTCGCAATGCCCTTGCGAACTCGGATCGGGGACTCGGCAACCGCGATCTCTCGATCGATCCCGAGGCCCTTGCGGCGTTGGTCAATCTCGCCAATGGCGATGCCCGTTTCGCCCTGAATACGCTCGAATTCGCCGCCGCCGGTATGGACGGTGGAACGATCGATGTCGATTTGATCCAGGAAGCGGCTCAGCGCCGCGCATCGACCTACGACAAGACGGGCGAGGATCATTACGACACGATTTCCGCGCTGCACAAATCGCTGCGCGGTTCCGACCCGGATGCCTCCCTCTATTGGCTGGCTCGCATGCTGGAACGAGGCGACGATCCGCTCTATGTCGCCCGGCGGCTCGTCCGGTTCGCCAGCGAGGATGTCGGGCTTGCGTCACCCCAGGCGCTGCAGCTCGCCATGGCCGCACAGCAGGCGATTCATTTCCTCGGTATGCCCGAAGGCGCGCTGGCGCTGGCCGAGCTGGTCGTCTATCTCGCGCAGGCGCCCAAGAGCAATGCGGTCTACCGCGCGTATGGGGAGGCGCGCCGCGATGTCGAGCAGACGCGCAACGATCCGGTCCCGATCCATTTGCGCAATGCCCCAACCGGGTTGATGAAAGACCTCGGCTACGGCAAGGGGTATCGTTACGCGCACGATTACGAGGACGGGATCGTTGCGCAACAGAACCTGCCAGAGAATTTGGCCGGTCGTCGCTATTACCATCCGACCGAACGAGGATTCGAGCGCGAAATCGGTGAGCGGTTGAAACGCGTGCGCTCGATCTACGACGCAACGGATACATCGAAGGAGCAGGAATGACCCCAAGCCGGTTGGGCGGACGTGGAGCCGAGGAGTTGCGTCCCGTCGATATCATCGCGGGCGTGGCTCCGCATGCCGAGGGATCGGCGCTCATCAAGGTTGGCAATACCCATGTGCTCTGCACCGCCACTGTCGAGGAAAAAGTTCCCGGCTGGATGAAAGGCCGGGGGAGCGGCTGGGTTACCGCGGAGTATTCCATGCTGCCGCGCGCCACCAAGCAACGCACCCAGCGCGAAGCGGTGCAGGGAAAACAGGGTGGGCGAACCGTCGAAATCCAGCGTTTGATCGGCCGTTCCCTCCGGTCGGTGATCAATCTGAAAGCGCTGGGGGAACGCCAGATCATCATCGACTGCGATGTGATCCTGGCCGACGGGGGTACCCGCTGCGCGTCGATCACCGGCGGATATGTGGCGCTGGCGCAAGCAATCCGCAACCTGCGCGCGCAGGAGCGCATCAGCCGCGATCCGATCGATGCAGCGGTGGCGGCAGTCAGCGTCGGCGTGGTCAAAGGTCGTTCATTGCTCGATATCGACTATTCCGAGGACTCGTCCGCCGAAGTCGATTTCAATGTGGTCATGACCGACCAGAATGCATTCGTCGAAATCCAGGGAACCGCCGAGAAGAGTCCATTCACCCCGGGCACGCTGGACGAGCTGCTCGTCCTGGCCAGCACCGGTCTGGACCAGCTCTTCGAGGCGCAAAAGAAAGCGCTCGCCCGCATCTGATACAGCATCCGCTTGGACCCTCCGGGATAACCACCGTCACTCCGGCAGGGTCCCACCGTTGAAACGCTGGGCGAATACCCCCGAGGAATCACCCAGATTCCGTATGGCACGCAATCCCGGGCAGTGCACAGGGATGCCGACTCCATGCTCCGCAGCCGCCGGCGGCCACGTATCCCGCGAGACGCCCTAGCCCAGCATTGTGCGATTGATATCGATGAGCGCATGTTGCAGGCGAGCGGTTGCCACCGGGGAAATTGCCGAAAACCTGAGCGTCTGCCGCAATCGCGGATCGATGGGCGCGTGGGCGATGATTCCACGTTCCATCAATCCGGCGGCGATCGTATCCCGATCGCCTCTCGTCACTTCCGCCAGCACATATCCCGCGTCGCTCGGAAATGGCGCGAGGTAGTTCAGCTTGCGCAGCATCCGAAAGAGCCGCATGCGCTCCAGGCGGATACGATGCGCGATCGCATCGAGTTTGGGCGCGTTGCTGACGGCGGCAAGCGCGGCCCGCAGTCCCGCGGCCGGCAGCTCATCCGAGCGGTCCATCGCTGCGGCGATGCGCCGGGCCGTGATCGCATAGGCGGGGGCTTCTGGCCCGAGTCCCGCCCAATCGGCGAACGAGCGCATCAGCACGATCGAATCGAATTCCTCCACCAGCGGAATCATCGAGCGACGTTGCATCTCGGCCGACCGTTCGTCGAGGATCAGCAGATCGGAACGGCGCGCCAATTGCGCGGCAGCGGTCAGACCGATGGCATTGCCGGTGGGCTGGTTCGGGGTCATGACCAGCACCGTCGAGCCGCGCGGTGTGGCCGCGATCTGTTCGTCCTCGATCCTGAAGCGGTCGGTCCGCTCGATCGCCATCTGTTCGATGGACCGGCAGGTTTGCGGCTCGGAGAACGCGGTCGGAATATAGGAGACCAAGGGGCGGTCCGAGCGGGGACGAAGTAACCCGTCCAGCCGCGTCGCATCGTCGGGAACGAGCGCGATCCGCGCGGGCGCAACCCCATGCAACAGGGCGAGACGCTCCCGGAGTATGCGCGCGAGCTCGGCCGGACCGCGGTTCTCCAAAACATCGGCATGCGACGCTTCCAGAATCTCCCGAGGAGGGAGATAGGGCGAAACCGATCCATCGAGAACCAGCATGGACGAGGTCATTGGCGGCACACGAATTCGGGCGAATCGGAAATCGGCAATGCCGGATCGAGTGGAATTTCATGCACGGTCACCCCGCCAGTCACCCCCGCGGCCACATTGAACACCGGAATACCCCCGGGTGTGAGCCCGTAGGGCGAGCCAATATGGGAATGGCCGTGCAACACCAGGTCGACCCGGTGCTTTTCCACGACGTGACCGAGCGCCGAATTGCCGAGCAACCAGTACTTGAGCGGGGGTTCACCGATCAGCGTCGACGTCGTCGGCGCAAAATGGAGGAGCGCGATCCGCCGCTGGGTGGTGAGCTGGGCGAGCGCGTCGTCCAGCCGGGTCGCTTCCCGGCGAGCGCGTACCGCAAGCGCTTGCCAGGCGCGGTTCGAAATCGGGTCTTCCGGCTCATCCGGCCAGAATCCGCCACCGGACCCCGAAACCCCCGCGATTCCCAATCCGCGGAATTCCCAGATTTCCCCATCGAGCATGCGCACACCGGCGTCTTCGAGGATGGAGAGGAAATGCCGCCGGCGCATCGTGCGCCGGTCGTGATTGCCCATCACGCCGACGATTGGAATGGGAATCCGGTTGAACAATTCGGCCGCGAGCTCGACTTCCTGAATGCGCCCGCCATTGGTGATGTCGCCAGGCACGATCAACAGATCGGCACGGTCTTCGATGCCGATGAGCTGCCGGACATAATCCGGTTCGACGGTTGTTCGAATGTGAAGATCGCCGATGGCGGCGACGCGAACGATATCGGACATGACGCGCAGAAAAAGCAAGCTGGTGGGGTTCACGCCAGACCGGCGAGCCACACCAGCTATGGTACCCCACCCCTCGATCCCTTCTCATTCGACAGGCCAACCACACTGGAGTCGTTATACTCCGCGAGTGCATCGATGGCGGTTGGCTGCCGTCGCGTATTCGGCTGGGAAACGGGACCTCGATGATTGGAACAACGCGATTAGATCGGTGGCGGTGGGCTGCCTCGCTGGCATTGGTTTTCGCGCTTGTCATTCTTTCGACCGGCCGGGCAACCGCGAATCAACGCGATGCCCCTGAGATCGAGACGATCGATCCGCTCGCGCCTCCGGCTGGCGTAACCGCCAAAGCCGTCTATGTCATGGACGCCACTACCCAAACCGCGCTCTATTCCCTCGATCAGGATGAGCGGCGCTCGCCAGCCAGCACGACAAAGCTGATGACGGCGCTCGTCATCGCCGACAACACGACCGATTGGCAAGAGCTCGTGACCGCGGATGCAACCGACGTACTCACCTGGGAGGATGGCGAGTCGTTCATGGGTCTGGTCGATGGCGATATTTTGACGATCGAACAGATGATGTATGGACTCATGCTCCCCTCGGGGAATGATGCGGCGCACGCGATGGCGCGCTTCATCGGCGCCAAACTGCTTTCTCAGGAACAGAGCGACGGGGACCCGGTCGAACGCTTCGTACAGGAGATGAACAACACGGCGGTCGGTCTGGGGCTGCAGGATACGCATTTCACCAATCCGGCTGGTCTCTACGATGCGGACCACTACACCACTGCCCGCGATCTGGCCACGATTGCCGCCCACGCATACGCCGTCCCGGAAATCGCAACCGCCTCATCCACGGAAACCTACGAATTCACATCGCAGGGCGCGAATCCGCATGTTTTCACCCTGACCAACACGAACAAGATGCTCGGCAGCGATGGCGTTGTTGCCGGAAAAACCGGAACCCTCCCGGAATCGCTGGCGTGCCTGGTGATCATGCGCAATCAGGGGGAGAATATGGTGATCGGCGTGCTCCTCGGGAGCGAGATCGAATTCGGCGAGGATCTGACGCAGATCGCCGAAACCGATCATCGTTTCACCGATATGAGCACCATCCTCGGTGATATGGATCGACAATTCCGTTGGGTGCAACCTGGGGACAACGATTTTCCGGGACTGACCCAGGAGCTCACGGTCTGGAATGTGCGGCTCGGTGACGATCACGCGATCGTGCTGCCATCTGCCAGCGCGCAATCGCTTCGCTATCTCCTGCAGTTGGGACCACCGGCCGAACCCAATACACCGGTCGGGAATCTGCTGATCTTCGATGGCGACCGGATCGTAGCCGAAAAACAAGTGGTCCAGGTTGGGCAAAGCTGATGGAACGTCTACAGCGGATTCTTGCCACCCACGGCATAGCATCGCGTCGGGCATCCGAGCAGCTCATCCTCGATGGTCGCGTCAAGGTCAATGGCGCCGTCGTGCGCGAATTGGGTTCGAAAGCGAATCCGGCGGTCGACCGCATCGAAGTCAATGGTCGTCTGCTGCAACCGCAACGACACCGGTATCTCATGCTCGACAAGCCATCCGGCTATATCACAACGGTCAGCGATGAACGGGACCGCCGCACCGTGATGGATCTCATCGATATTCGGGAGCGTGTCTATCCGGTTGGCCGGCTCGATCGGGAAACCGAAGGTTTGCTGCTGCTGACCAATGATGGCGAGCTCGCCAACCGCATCACCCACCCACGATACGAAATCGACAAGGAGTATCACATCTTTACCCACCAGCGACCGTCCGGGGCGACGATGGGCAAAATCCGCAAGGGCGTCCAGGTCGATGACACGCTGGTTATCCCCTCCGAATTCCGCATTCTGCGGGAAACGAATGATGGAATCATCCTGAAGCTGGTCATCCATTCCGGTCTGAATCGGGTGGTCCGCAAGATGATGGAGCAACATCAGATCGAGGTGGCCCATCTGCGCCGGACACGGGTCGGGCCGATCGCCCTTGGAAAACTCCCCGTCGGAGAATGGCGCGATCTGCGCCCGGCAGAAGTGGCGGGTCTCTTTGCCGCCGTCGGGCTGGACGAGCCCAGGCTGGATCCGAACGAATGACCGTGCATCCCTACCGTGGCGTCATCGCGATCGACGGGCCCTCGGCTTCTGGCAAAACCACGGTCGCGCGGGCGGTCGCCAGCAAGCTCGGCGCGACCGTCTTCGATACCGGCGCGCTCTACCGGGCGGTCACGCTCGCATCGATCGAGCAGGGCATTTCACCATCGGATGGCCCGGCCCTCGAACGGCTCGCCCGTTCGTTGCAGATCGATATGACGGAATCGGGTCGCGTGCTGCTCGATGGCATCGACGTATCCGCCGAATTGCGAACGCCCCAGGTCGATCGCTGGGTTTCCGAGGTGTCGGCCCATCCGGAGGTACGGGCAGCCCTGCTGCCCGTGCAACGGTCGATCGCACGCGGGCGCCAGGTCGTGATGGTTGGCCGCGATATCGCCACGGTCGTCATCCCGGAAGCCGGGACCAAGGTCTATCTCGATGCCAGTGTCGACGAACGCGCCCGGCGCCGGTTTGCCGATCAACAGGCGAGCGGCAGTCCGCTCACCTATGGCGAGGTTCGCGCCGAGATCGAGCGGCGGGATGCATTCGATTCATCGCGGGATATCGCGCCCCTCGCCCAACACAAAGACGCTCTGGTGATCCATACCGATTCGATGACCGTCGATCAGGTCGCCAGCGCCATTGTTGCCGCGCACGACCACACCCCCGCCCCACCCGAACCGGTACTCGTGCAGGCGCCGTTCACGGTCCGGACGAAGCCGGAATTCTTTGCCCAGAGCGCGCGGCGGCGCAAACGG
Source organism: Thermomicrobia bacterium (assembly GCA_044464585.1). GTDB lineage: Bacteria > Chloroflexota > Chloroflexia > Thermomicrobiales > UBA6265 > JAMLHN01. The sequence goes on along the minus strand of JBIQLF010000010.1, from coordinate 27,972 downwards.
GGAATGCTTGCCTATTGCCTGATCTGGCCGTGGTTGAGCCGGTTGACGCATCTGACCCAGGAAGGGATCGAGCATATTCCCCCGTTCGGGCCGCTGCTCTATGTTTCCAACCACCTGCACAATCTCGATCCGGCGCTCGAGTTCTATGCCTATACCCGTCCCCTCAATTTCATGGGCAAACAGGAGCTCTTCGATACCCCGATTGCCAAACAGATTTCGGAGGCCTCCGGCGGTTTTCCGGTCGATCGGGGCAAATTCGACCGGGAAGCATTACGCCAGGCCGAGGAACGACTCGAAAAAGGCTTGACGGTCGGGATCTATGCGGAGGGAACGCGCAGCGTCACCGGGGCGCTGGCGGAAGCCAAAGCGGGCGTCGGGTTGCTCGCGCTGAAAACCGGAGCGCCAGTATTACCGGTGGCGCTCACGGGGTCGGAACGGCTGCCGTTCAACGGGTCCAAAGGCACGACCGCCCATCTCCACGACCGGGGCGACGCCCCTGCCGGCGTTCATATCGTTTACGGCGAACCGTTCTATCTGCCCCGGACGGTCGATGGCAGGAAGATCTCCGCAACTGAGGCGACCGACATCATCATGCTGGAAATCGCCCGTTTGCTCCCGGAAAGTTATCGGGGTGTTTACGCGGACAAACTCGCGGAGTCGACCCAGCGGTTGATCATTCCCTACGCATCGTCTTCGTCGGAATCGAAGTCATCGTCCTCGACATCGACATCATCCTCGAAGTCGTCATCATCCAAATCGTAGCGTTCGTATTCCTCGTACTCCCCGTCCTCATCTCCCTCGTCCTCCTCGACGTCCGGGCCGTACCGCCGCTCTCTGGCAGTCCGGCGCTCGGGGAGATCGGAAAGCTCGAACTCCTCACCCCAGGTCATATCCATACCGGCAATCGTGACGGTATCCCCGGCTTCGACACCCATCCGGTCGAGCTCGGCGGAGATGCCACTCCGGTCCAGCACCCGCTGATATCGCTCGGCGGAATCCATTTGGTCGAAGTTGGTCATTCTGGTCAGCCGCTCGATCGCGATCCCGGTCACGAGGAACGAATCCTCGCCGGTGCGTTGTATCTCGAATGCGCGTTCCCCCGCCTCGTCGAGCGTATAGACGCGCCGTTCCTGCGGTTTCTGCACCTCCGGCGCCTGCTCGCGCGCCTCCCGGAGGGTGACTTCGGTGGCTTCCAACAACGCGGGAACGCCCTGGCCGGTCGCGGCTGAAATCCGGAAGGTGCGCCATCCCATTTCATGGATGGCCCGCTCCAGCGCCGGTATGCGCTCTTGCGCTTCGGTCAGATCGACCTTGTTGAGCGCCACCAGCATCGGCCGCTCCGCCAATTCCGGATCGTACGAGTGGAGTTCGTTCTGAATCGTCTCGAAGTCGGACAGCGGGTCCCGTCCTTCGAGCCCGCCCGACGCATCCAGCACATGGATGAGCACGGCCGTGCGGGAAATATGGCGAAGAAAATCGTGTCCCAGACCGGTGCCCTCGGCCGCGCCCTCGATCAATCCCGGGATATCGGCCATCACGAACGCTGGCCCACTGCGCCCCCCGATCTGCACGACCCCGAGATTCGGTTCGAGGGTGGTGAAGGGATAGTCGGCGATCTTGGGGGTCGCGCGCGTCGCGGCCGCCAGCAGGGTCGACTTGCCGGCATTGGGCAGCCCCACCAGACCGACATCCGCGATCAAGCGGAGTTCGAGGCGAAGATTGCGTTCCTCACCCGGTTCGCCCAATTCGGCAATGCGGGGCGTCTGCCGGACCGAGGTCTTGAAATGGACATTCCCCAGGCCGCCCCGGCCGCCACGAGCTACCCGAAAGGTCTCTCCGTCATCGGTGAGATCGGCAATGATCTCGTTCGTATCGTCATCCCAGACGACGGTGCCAGGCGGAACCTTGATGACCAGGCGTTGCGCCGACTTTCCGGTCTTCTTTCGACCGAGCCCCTGGGCGCCGTTCCTGGCGATGAATTTCTGGTTGTACTGGAATTCGATCAGGCTGGTGATATTCTGCGCCACTTTGAGAATCACATCGCCGCCACGCCCTCCGTCGCCCCCATCGGGACCGCCTTTCGGAGCGAACTTCTCGCGGCGGAACGACATCGAGCCGTTGCCGCCGTCTCCAGCGCGAACGTAGATTCTTGCGCGATCGATGAGCACGGATGACCGACTTTCAGTGAAACACGACTCGGGCCCGTTTCATGACAAAAACGAGCCCGACAAGCATACGCGAGCGCCGAACCGCCCGGTCGATTGCTACTCCAGGAAGTCCTTCAGCGTCTTGGCGCGACTGGGGTGCCGCAATTTGCGCAGCGCCTTGGCTTCGATCTGGCGAATGCGCTCACGGGTGACATTGAATTCGCGGCCGACTTCTTCCAGGGTGCGCGGGCGTTCATCGATCATGCCAAAACGCATCATGATCACATCGCGCTCGCGATCGGACAGCGTGCCAAGGGCGTCCTTCACCCGCTGCTTGAGATCTTCGGTGTTAGCGATATCGGCGGGCGCCGGGGCCTTCAGATCTTCGATGAAATCACCGAGATTGCTGTCCTCTTCTTCACCGACCGGCATTTCCAACGACACCGGATCCTGGCTGATCTTGAGAATCTCGCGCACCCGCTCGGGCGGCATCTCCAGCGCATCGCCGATTTCCTCGGATGTCGGCTCCCGGCCCAGCTCCTGCTGCAACTGCCGGCTCTTGCGGATCACCCGATTGATCGTTTCGACCATATGCACCGGAATGCGAATGGTGCGCGCCTGATCGGCGATCGCTCGCGTGATCGCCTGGCGAATCCACCACGTGGCGTAGGTGCTGAACTTGAATCCCTTGTGATAATCGAATTTCTCGACCGCGCGGATCAGACCGAGATTGCCTTCCTGGATCAGATCGAGCATGCCCATACCCCGCTGGGAATAGCGTTTGGCGACCGAAACCACCAACCGCAGATTCGCCTCGGTCAAGGCGATCTTGGCGCGCTCCCCGGAATCGATCGTCTGATTCCAGACCGATTCGAGCCGGCTGCCGCGCTCCCGGAAGATCTGATCCACCGTTACCGGATCGGCCATCTGATACCGCCCCCGGCATTCGTGGCGCAACGCCGCCGGAAACAATTCCCATTCGACGAAACGCTGGCGAATGGCGCCTTCCAGTTCGTCCGCCGAAAGCTCGTAGGCGCCGGTGACCGCCTTCACATGCTCGGCCGGAATCTGGTTCAACGGGAGTACCGCGTTCAGCATGTGATCCTTCTGGACGCTGTCATCGGAACCGTGCGCGCGGGCATACAGTTCCTCGATCTGCGCCCAGCCCTGGGCGAAGGTGTGGAACAGCGCGCGGCCGAGCACATCGGCCGCCGGGGCCCCATCGAAGTCGTCGGTGAGCTGCGCCCGGCGCATGGCCAGATAGGTTCCGCGTTCCATGGCGGACGCCAATTCGATTTCCCGCGCGGCATCGAGCAGCTTCACCTGCCCGATTTCGCGGAGATACATACGCACCGAATCTTCGAGATTGGCGGAGCCAACATCGAAATTGACCGATTCGATTTCGATGTCGAGCGATCCGGCCAGCGTATCGTCGAGGTCGTCCAGCATATCGATGTCTGGAACCGGCTGTGCTGGCGATGTCGACGTTTCCACATCGACCGCTTCGATGATCGCTTCCAGCACAAGCGTCTCCTCGGCTTCGTCGTCCAGAATCAGCTCATCGTCCATTGGACCATCTCCGCCGGGGCTGGATCTGCCAGAGCGTGGCACGATCCGGCCCGGAGTCTCGTGGAGCTCGCCGCGAGCGTCCTGCGGCGACGATCCGCCCTTCTCTTTATCGTCGTCGTGGGATGTTCGATTCGACATCGATGGCTCCGGGCACGGACTGGCTGGGACGATCCGCATGCAGGGGAGCGCCGATGCTCACACCTCCAGCGTCGATCAGAGGGGACTAGGAACGCTACTATCCTTTTCGCGCCCGTGCAAATCTCGCGATTCGGTGGTCACTCCGGCGCTGGCAGCACATCGAGCGCCAGCAGATCCTCGTAGGATTCCCGCCGCCGGATCAGTCTCGCCCCTCCCTCAGAGACGAGCACCACCGCGGGCTTGAGCGCGAGATTGTAATTGCTGGACATGGGAATGCAATAGGCGCCGGCGGCCGGGACTGCCAGCAGATCGCCCGCTTGCAGCGGTGGCAGCTCGATATCTCGAATCAGCACATCACCCGATTCGCAGTATTTGCCGGCGATTGTGATGATTTCCCGGGCAGAATCACCGATCCGATTGGCAAGCTCGGCCGTATACGGCGCATCGTACAGAGCCGGGCGGATGTTGTCGGCCATTCCGCCGTCGACGGAGACATAGGTGCGCACACCGTCGATCTCGCGCCGAGAGCCGACCCGATAGAGCGCCACGCCCGCCGGACCGGCAATCCAGCGGCCCGGTTCGAAGACGAGCGCGGGTTGCGGTATTCGCGCCAGAGCGCAGGCGCGTTCGAGCGCATCCGCCGCCGCGCCCATCCATTCGGTGATGTCCATCTCGGACATTCCCTCGACATAGGCAATTCCCATACCGCCGCCGGGAGAGATGATCTGGATATCGATTCCGTGCAGCCGCCGCATCTCGGCGGCAAACGCGACGACATTCTCGATCGCCAGCTCCGCGGCCTTCTCATCGAAAAGCTGCGAACCGAGATGGCAATGGAATCCCCGCAACGCAATACCCGGAATTTCGAGCGCCCGCTCGACCGCGATCGCGGCATCGCCATTCCAAAGCGGAAAACCGAATTTCGAATCGAGCACCCCGGTGGCGATTTTTTCGTGGGTGTGCACATCGATCCCGGGATTGACCCGCAACAGGATCGCAACCGGTTGCGACCGGCCCGCCGCCATTTCCTCCAGCAGATCGAGCTCATGGAGGTTATCCACCGCGATCAGCTCGATTCCGGCCTCGATCGCCTCTTCGAGCTCCCGCCGGCTCTTATTGTTGCCATGGAAGGTGATGACATGCGGATCGATCCCGCTCTGGAGCGCCACGAAGAGCTCGCCACCCGAAACGACATCGATTCCCAATCCCTCGCTGGCAAGAAGCGCCAGTATCACCGGCAACTCCAATGCCTTCGAGGCAAACACCGCCCGGCTGCCCGGTCCACCGGCCATGGCGGATGCCACCGCCCGGCGGGCCCGTTGGCGCAAGGTGACCTCATCGAAGATATAGAGCGGCGTGCCGAATCGATCGGCCAGATCGACGACGGACATTCCGCCGATGGTCAGCTCACCGGATGCGTTTCGGTCGGTGGTTTCGGGCCAGAGCATGCGGGATCCTTCGCGGGTCAGTTGCGCCAATACGAATCAGTAGTGTACGTACAGTCGCGGGGCCGGACAAGCGCCGAGCGTTCGGTCAGTCGTTTGTATACTTTCCGGCTGACCGTCCTCTGCGTCAGGACACCGCGTGTTTTTGCTCAGGTAAGCTCGATGCCCCCTACTCCGACCATTCTCTCCGTTCAGAACCTTGGCAAGCGATTTGGCAGTGAACAAATCTTTTCCGGTATCTCATTCCAGATCGCCGAACGGGAGCATGTCGCGCTCGTTGGTGTCAACGGGGCGGGCAAATCGACCGTGCTGCGCATCATTGCCGGAATCGAGGAACAGAGCGAGGGTGCCGTTGTCAAATCAGACGGCGCCCGGGTGACCTATCTGCCCCAGGAGGCCCGTTTCGAATCGGGCCGCACCGTCCTGGAAGAAGCGCAGGAGGCCTTTGCTCCCGTCCTGCTGGCGGCCGAACGGATGCGGGCGCTGGAGTTGCAAATGGGAGCGGTCGATGGCGATACCCTCGACCGGCTGCTGGACGAATACGCGCAATTGCAGCAGCGGTTCGAAACGCACGGCGGATTCGAAATGGAACACCGCACCGAGGAAGTGCTCTCCGGGCTTGGATTCACCCTCGAACAATTCGACCAGCCGGTCGCCCAATTGAGCGGTGGCCAGAAAACCCGGGTGGCGCTGGCCAAAGCACTGCTGGCCGATCCCGATCTGCTGCTGCTCGACGAACCGACCAACCATCTCGATCTGGCGATGCTCGACTGGCTGGAGGACTTTCTGCGCAGCTGGGGCGGCGCTTGCCTGGTCGTTTCGCACGATCGTTATTTCCTCGATCGGGTGACCACGCGCACCCTCGATCTCTCCTTTGGTCGCTTGGACGACTATCCGGCTCCCTATGCCGGGTATCTGCGACTTCGAGAGGAACGGCTCGCCCGGCACTGGAAGGAATACGAAGAACAACAGGAATTCATCGAAAAGACCGAGGAGTTCATTCGCCGGTTCCGGGCGGGTCAGCGATCCCGGGAAGCGCGCGGTCGCCAGACACGGCTCGACCGGCTGGAACGGATCGAACGACCCCGCGAGCACCAGGAGTTGCATATCAATATCAACCCGGTCACTCGCAGCGGCGAGAACGTTTTGCGCACCTCGCCGTTGACCGTCGGCTATATCGACAAATTGCGCGGTGGACCGGATGAACCCGATGTGCTCGTCAGGACGCCCGAGTTGTTGATCGAGCGGGGCGATCGCGTGGCGCTGATCGGACCCAATGGCGGCGGCAAGACGACGCTGTTGCGCACGCTCATGGGCGATATTCCCTTGCTCAAGGGGCATTTCGAATTCGGCACCAATGTGCAGATCGGTTACTACGCGCAATCGCACGAACAGCTTCCGCCCACTGGCACCCCGCTGTCGGTGGTGCTCGACGCCCAGCCGATGGGCGAGGAATCGGCGCGCACCTTTCTCGGCCGGTTTCTCTTTTCGGATGACGATGTGTTCAAACCGGTTAGCGCGCTTTCCGGCGGCGAACGCTCCCGGCTTGCCCTGGGAATGCTGCTGCTCAAACGAGCCAATTTCCTGGTGCTGGACGAACCGACCAACCATCTCGATGTGTCGGCCCGCGAATCGCTGGAGGACATGCTGTCCGGATTCCCCGGAACATTGCTCTTCGTTTCGCACGACCGCTATTTCATCGACAAGCTGGCAACCCGCCTCTGGATCGTGGAAGATGGCCGGATCGTCCAGTTCCTCGGCAACTACAGCGATTACCAGCGCAAGAAAGCTGGGTTGCCACCGGCGCGACCGGCCAAACCCGAACCCGTTCAGCAACCGGCCAAATCACGTCCGGTCGCTCGCGAGGCGGACACCCGCTCCGAAAGCGCGGTCCGCAAGGCGATCGCCAGCGCGGAACGCGAGATATCGAAACTGGAAAGTCGTCTCAACGAGATCAGCGATGCGCTCACGATCGCCGAGGTCGACCAGAACTTCGAGAAGATGGCCGACCTGAGCGAGCAATTCGATACCACCCAGGAACGGCTCGATCTGGCCTACGAACACTGGGAGACTGCCAGCGCGCAACTTCAGGAGCTGGCGGAGGCGGCGGTATCCTGATGCGTCCCTGGCTCATCGGAGTCACCGGCAATATTGCCTGCGGCAAGTCGACCGTCATGGAGCGCTTGGCCGAACTCGGGGCAACGGTCATCGACGGCGACGCCATCTACCGGGAGATGACCGGCCCCGATTCCGCGCTCGTCCGCACGCTGGCGCGCGAATTCGGCCAGCAGATCGTCGCGGCCGACGGGTCGCTCGATCGCCCGGCTTTGGCCGGAATCGTGTTTTCGGATCCGGATGCGCTGCGCAGACTCGACCGTCTGACCCATCCGCCGATCGTCGCGGAGGTCCTGCGGCGAACCGCGCTCGCCCCCACACCGGTCGTGGCGACCGAGGGGGTCAAACTGATCGAAAGCGGACTCGGCGATCAGTGTGATGAAATCTGGGCAGTCACCTGCGATCACGACCAGCAACGCGCGCGGCTCATGCGCAGGAACGAGCTGACCCAGACCGAAGCCGACCGGCGCATCGCCAGCCAATCGCCTGCCAGCGAGAAGATCGCCCGGGCCGATGTGGTGCTCGCAAACGATGGCGCCGTGGACGATCTGCGGGAGCAGGTCGATCGCGCCTGGATAGCATCCGATCGAAAGCGCCGCGATGTCCGATACTTGCCACTTGGCTACGAATCGTAAGTAGCTGATGCGCCAGCAGTGATTCGGGAGGAACTGGTGTCCGAACCCCTCGTGGTCGAGGTCTTCTACGATTACGGATGTCCCTATGTCTATGCCGCCAGCCTTTGGGTGCGCGACGTCATGACGGCGCTCGGTGACGACATCGAGTTCGTCTGGCGCTCGTTCCCGCTGGAGCAGGTGAATTCCGCCGAGGGGCCGGAATGGAAACTTTGGGAACAATCAGATGATTATGTCAGCCGGGGACTCTATGCGTTTCGCGGCGCCGAGGCGGCCAAACGGCAAGGGCGAGAGAAGTTCCTGAGCTTCCACTACGCGCTGCTCGACGCCAAGCATGTCGACGGCAAGAACATCGGCCGTAAGGCAGTCGTGCTGGATGTCGCTCGGGTAGCAGGCCTCGATATGGTCGCATTCGGCGCCGCGATCGACGACCGCTCTCTGCTAGCCAACATCGGCGCCGATTATGAAACCGCCCGCGAACGCTACGATGTCTTCGGCACGCCCACATTCGTCTTCCCAGGGGGCCAAGCTGCCTATATGAAAATGCGACCGAACGCCCCGGCATCGGACGCGGCCGCCGTTTGGCGCGACTTCGTCGAAACCGTCGTCGATCGACCCTATATCGCGGAGATCAAGCGCCCGAATCCATCGGAGTAATTCAGATTCCCAATTCGACATCCCCATTCGAGCTGAGCGAGGAGCGCGTCGCGGTCATCCGCGCGGGGCTCCTCGCCTGGTTCGAAGCCAACCGGCGCGATCTTCCCTGGCGGCATACCCGCGATCCCTATCGGATCCTCGTTTCGGAGGTCATGCTCCAGCAAACCCAGGTCGACCGCGTCATTCCCTACTACGAGCGGTTTCTGGACGCCTTCCCGACCGCCGCCGCGCTCGCCGATGCGCCGGTTTCGGTGGTCATTACCCTCTGGGCGGGACTCGGCTACAACCGTCGCGCGGTGAATCTGCAACGCACCGCCCAAGCCGTCATGGAACGGTATGGTGGCGAATTCCCGCGCGATCCCGAGGAGCTCCTGCAGTTACCCGGGATCGGTCCCTACACCGCCGGAGCGATTGCCTGTTTCGCATTCGAGGAAGCGGTCGCCTTTCTCGATACCAATATGAAACGCGTGGTCCATCGCCTCGTTGCCGGACCCGATCTCCCAAAACCGGTCTTGTCGGACAGACAGCTGCTGGCATACGCTAGCCAGCTGCTGCCGCCGGAGGACGCCTGGCGCTGGAATCAGGCGCTGATCGAGTTCGGCGCGCTGCACTGCACCGCCCGCAAACCGGCTTGCGTCATCTGCCCATTACAATCCGCGTGCGCCGCGTTCCCGGCAATTCAATCGGTCATCGCCGCCTTGCCAACGGGAACGCGCAAAAAGAACGAAGCGCCGTTTTCCGGATCGAACCGCTATTTTCGCGGCCGGGTGGTCGATTCGCTCCGGGAGCTCGAAGGCGCCGCCATCGGGCTGGGGGCCCTCGGACCATTGGTCCGCGAGGACTACGCGCCCGAGCACAGCGAATGGCTCATGCACCTGGTCCGTGGCCTGGAACGCGACGGATTGGCCAAAGTGGCCGAGGACAAGGGCGAATACTCCGCCACCGGCCAGGACGATCCGCTGATCTCGCTCCCGTAATCGGAGTGCGGCTCCAAACCACGGATTCACGAAATCGATAGTCCCCGCGAATCGGGCCCCGGTTCTATCCGAGGGTCGTGCTATTCCCGCCCGAACAGGACGCGCCCCGTTCCGGGGTTTGCGGTCCCTGGATGAAGTAATTCATGAACTGGGTCACCTTCTTGTCCGAGAGGGAATCGACGCGAAGCTGGTTGTTCCAGGCGGTCAGAACGAACGGCGTATCCTGATCGTCGTATTCGCTGACCAGCAAATAGGATCGATCCTTCGCCCAGCTTTCCAGCTTCGCCCGGTCGTCAGCCGAAATATCCGGCGAATAGGTGATCCAGACCGCGCCGTGTTCGAGCGAATGAACCGCGTTCTCGTTGGGAATGACTCCATCGTAGTATCCGCAGTTCTGCCAAATTGGATTGTGCTCGCCACCCACCGGTGGGGATTCGGTGTAGGCGACAGTATCGTTGGAATGTTGCCCGCCGGCGTAGGCATAGGTTTGGATCCCCGCGGGTTCGCGATTGTCATCTCGGGTCGTCAGCCAGCTATACCCGCCATATCCGATACCCAGAACGAGCACCACCGCGAGGAGCGCGCCGCCGATGCGCACTACCTTTTGATCGCGTTGCTGTTTGGCGGGAGCCTGCTTGCGCTCGATTCGTTTCTGCTCGAATTGCTGTCGCCGGCGCTCACCCCGGGAAAGCGATTCGGTTTCGGCGGAGGCCGGTTTCGGTCCCGGCTTCGCACCGCTCTTCGACGACGGTTTGTCCGTTGGTGCCATGCGTTGCTCACTCTCTACGAAAACCGGCCCGACTTCGAAAGAAGTCCGGCCGGCATTGCTGGATCGGCCCGATGATAGCACCGGCGGCTGAGTGATTTTCTCCGGTCAGCTCACCCTGCCGGCGATCCAGGAAACGACCTCGTCGATCGCGATCCGCTCCTGCCCGGTGGTGTCCCGATCGCGGACCGTCACCTTTGCGTCTTGCAGGGAATCGGGATCGACGGTGATACAGAAAGGCGTGCCGATCTCATCCTGGCGCCGGTAGCGTTTGCCGATATTGCCGGTTTCGTCATAGTCCACCAGCATCCCGGTTTCGTCTTGCAACCGGTCGAAGATACCGCGCGCAACCTCGGTCATTTCCGGTTTCTTCATCAATGGCAGCACCGCGGCCTTGTACGGCGCAACTTTCGGATCGAGCCGCAGCACGATCCGGGTATCGGCTTTGCCATTGACATCGACCGTCGCTTCCTCGTCATATGCATCCAGCAAGACCACCAGGATGGTGCGGTCGACTCCGAAAGTCGGTTCGATCACATAGGGCAGGAAACGAGTTCCCGATTCCTGATCGAACCAGGTCAGCTCCTCACCGCTGAATTCCTGATGCTGGCGCAGATCGAAATCGGTGCGGTTCGCCAGTCCATAGAGCTCTTTCCATCCCATCGGACCGGGGAAGAGGTATTCGAAATCGATGGTCCGGTCGGAATAATGGGAGAGCTCGGCTGGTGAATGCTCCCGAATGCGAATGTGCTCGTCCTGCAACCCGAGTGCCCGCACCCAGCTCTTCATGGCGTCGAGCCAGTTCTCGAACATCTCGCCGGCGGTCTCCGGCCGGACGAAGTATTCGATTTCCATCTGCTCGAATTCGATATCGCGAAAGATGAAATTCCCGGGCGTGATCTCGTTGCGGAACGACTTGCCGATCTGAGCGATACCGAACGGCAATTTGACCCGCGAGGTGGCGACCACGTTCTTGAACTGGACGAACATCGCCTGCGCGGTTTCGGGGCGCAGATAGACCTCGACACCAGTCTCCGATACCGGGCCGATGGTCGTCTTGAACATCATATTGAACTGGCGCGCATCGGTAAGCGTGCGGTTGCCACACTTCGGACAAGGCGGATTGGCCTCGCGGATCACCGCGCTCATCTCGTCCGGGGTGAGCCCAGCCGACTCCTTGCCCAACCGCTCCTCGATCAGATGATCGGCCCGGAACCGCGCTTTGCAGGTCTTGCAATCGACCAGGGGATCGTTGAAATTGACCACATGCCCCGATGCTTCCCAGACCCGGGGGTGCATGAGGATGCCGGCATCGAGTCCCACCACATCACGCCGCCGGTGGACGAAGGTCTTCCACCAGAGTTGCTTGATGTTGTTCTTCAGCTCGATCCCCAGCGGACCGTAATCCCAGGTGTTCGCCAATCCACCGTAGATATCCGAACCGGGAAAGACGAATCCGCGCCGTTTGCAAAGCGCAACGATCTTTTCCATAGATGCGGCTCGTCCGGTGGTGGTGCTCATCGGTTCCTGCTCTCTTCCAAACACGCAACCGGCGGGGTCATCGTGCCACGACCCCGCCGCGCTCGATGATTATGTCGATATCAGTGCTCGACCCGTTGCATGAGGTCTTCGATCACGATCGCATTGCCATTGCGCTTTTCGTCGACCGCCACCAGCCGGTAGACCTGGGTCGTTGAGATACTCACATGGCCGAGAAGCTGCTGAACATCGCGCAGATCGGCGCCATCGCGCAGCGCATGGGTCGCGAACGAATGCCGGAGCGTATGGGGCGTGAGGTTGTCGATCCGCGCATCTTCCGCATATGCCTTGAGAATCAGCCAGAAGCCTTGCCGGGTCAACCGGCCGCCACGATGGTTGACGAAAAGCGCGGTCTCGTCCGGATCGGCCAATGACGGGCGGCCATTGGTCAGATAATCGTCGATCGCCTCGATCGCTTGCGCGCGCAGCGGTACCTGCCGCCGCCGCCCGGCTTTGCCCGGACACGCGACCAGCCCGGAATCGAAATCCACATCATCGACCCCGAGCGCGACGAGCTCGCTCACGCGCATACCCGAGGCGTACAGGGTTTCGATCATGGCCAGATCGCGCAAGGCGTCTGGCCGCCGCGAACGCGCCGCTTCCCGTGGTTGACTCAGCAAGCGATCGACCTCTTCTTCAGAGATCGCGCGCGGCACATAGCGGTCGACGCGCGGCGCCGCCAGCGTTTGGGAGGGATCTTCGCGGAGCTGACCGCCCTCGGTGAGATAGTGACAATACGATTTGATCGCCGCGGTTTTGCGCGCCACCGTGGAAGCCGCGTACTGGCGCTCGTACATGTGGGTGAGATACCGGCCCAAATGCTCGGAGGTCAGCCTCGGCCACGCGTCCAGCGGGGGAAGCTGGTCGTCCACGGGCGGCGCCGAAAGATAGTCGGCGAACTGACTCAGATCATTCCGATAGGCGGCGACGGTATTGACGGAAAAGCCCCGCTCGGTCGAAAGCTCTTCGATGAATGCGTTGACGGACGTAAAAAGGGACTCTTCCGGTTGCATACCTCTGCTTCCACCAGCCTGAAGGGCGAACGACACTGGCAGTTCGAATCTCCGCGAACTGATTGCCGCGTTGAGTATCGCAGATCGAAGGCGTTCGACACGGTTCGCCGGGCATACGAATCGACGGATATCGGTCGCGACCTTCGGCGGCGGTCGCGTTCGTCGGCGCCCGGGACCGTGGCAAAGCGCAATGAGCCGGTCGGTCAGGCGGTGATTGCGGGTATCATCCGGGGTCACGAGAGATTCGGGTTCGAGCGCCCCGCGCTTGCCAGTACAGACCGAGGGGTTCCATGCACGTGCGGATCGGACAGACCGCGTTTTCATCCTGGCTGCAGCACAGCCGATTCCTGGCGGTGGCGCTGGGGCTTTTGATCGTTCTGGCCGCATGTGGCGGCGGTGATGGCGCCAAGAAGGAGACACCGACGACCGCGCCCCCGGCCGCCGCAAGCCCGATCGCCCAGCGAACGACCTGCAAGGCATCGGTCACCAGCGATAGCGGTTCTCCGACCGCCGGGGTGGCCTCGCCCTCCCTGCTCGAACCGCCGACCCGCGACGAGTTCCTGGCGCAACTGCTCGCGGCCTGTCCGATGTCCGAGGCAGCCCAGACCGGTGGCACCGTTCTGCTGGCCGAGGCCGGGGATATCAGCACGGTCAACGGCTTGCTGACCAATGACACCTCTACCCAGTTGATCACTGGAGCCATCTTCGAATCGCTGATCGGTATCAGCCCGCTCGATGGTCGTCCCGTGCCCGGTCTGGCCGATTCGTGGGAGGTCAGCGACGATGGGCTGGTCTACACATTCCATCTCAACCAGGACGCCAAATGGCACGATGGCGTCGATTTCACCGCCGGCGATGTGGTCTTCAGCTTCGATGCCGCGCTCGATCCGAACACTGGATTTCCTTACCGCTCGATCGTCAACGACGCGGTGGCCAGTTATACGGCCATCGACGAGAACACGTTTCAGATGACCGCCCGCGACAAGCTGGTGACGTTCCTCTACGAGGGTCCGGGCGCCATCACGATCATGCCGAAACACATCTGGGCCGATGTGCCAGCGGCAAGCTGGTCGCTCGACGGCGGCAGCACCGGCCAGGATCCGGCGCGCGTCATCGGCACCGGTCCCTTCAAGTTCAAGGAATGGGTTCAGGGCGACCATGTCAGCGTCGTTCGCAACGATGACTATTACGACAAGGTGCCCTATATCGACGGGTTGACGCTGCGGGTGCTGCCCGATTCGGATTCGTCGGTGTTGGCCTTGAAACAATCCGAGATCGACATCATGGAATTCGTGCCACCGGCGCAGATGGCGTCGGTGCAGGCGACCGCCGGGTTGGCGGTCGATGTCTACGATTTCTTCCAGTTCACCTATTACGCATTCAATCTCGATCCGGACAAGACCGATCTCTTCCAGGATCAGAACGTTCGGCAGGCGCTCTTCTACGCGCTGGATCGCGATTCGATCACGCGCAATATCTTCTTCGGCTATGGCGAAGCGGCCATGGGCACACAGCCACCGATCTCGCCCGCCTACGCACCCGACCGGATGCTCCCCGCCTACGATTTCGATCCCGAGAAGGCAAAATCGCTGCTGAACGAAGCCGGTTGGCAACTGGATGATGGGGTGATGCGGAAGGACGGCCAGAAGCTCGAATTCGACTTCCTCTACGCTGGTGGCGAACCGGTGGTCGACCAGATCGTGACCTACATGAAAGAAGCGTGGGAAGCGATCGGGGTCAAGATCGACGTGACCTCGCTGAATGGCGCCGCGTTGATCGACCGGTTGCAGTCGGGCAATTTCCAGGTTGCGCTCCTGGCGGTCAGTCTTTCGCCGGACGGCAACCAAACCGCGCTCTTCGCCTGCGACGCCGCCAACAGCGGTCTGAATTTCTCTCATTACTGCAGTCAACAGTGGGATGAGCTCGACAAGGAACAGCGGGTCGAATTCGATGCCAACAGACGAACCGATCTGCTCATCCAGCAATCGGCCACTGTCTGGGCGGACCAGCCAGTCGGCCCGCTCCGCTTCGGCGTCGCCCGCACCGGCTATTCGACCAAGCTGCACAACTTCTACCCGAACGCATTCGGCCTCCTCTGGAGTCTGCCCTACGTCTGGATCGACGGCGGAGGAAGTTGAAGTCTTGCGTCTTGGGTCTTGAGACGAATGGGAAAGCCGGTCACGGCGTCCGAGACGCGAGCATGGCGAACAGGTCTGCTGCTCCCGGCTCGGATCCCAGGACTCAGGGCTCGAGACCCAAGACTCGTTGCGCGCCAGTGGTACCATTGACGATCGCGCGGGAGGTCCGTCGAAACGGTCACGTCGCCTCCAGCAATCATCGAGCGCGGTTCCGGGGTCCGGTCTTTTGCTGAGCTGGTTTTATATCGTTCCGATCCTCGGCTTTCTGATCTTCATTCATGAAGTCGGTCACTTCGTGGCCGCGAGAATGTCCGGCGTCAAAGTCGAGGAATTCGGTATGGGCATCCCGCCCCGCCTCTATGGCTGGGTGCGCAACGGGGTGCTGTATTCCATCAACCTGATTCCGTTCGGCGGCTTCGTGCGCGTCAAGGGCGAGGATGGCGAAAACATGGAATCCGATTCCATGAATGCCAAATCGCCGGCGCAGCGCGCCTTCTTCCTTTCCGCCGGCATCATCATGAATATCCTCTTTGCGATCCTGCTGATGATCGTGGTCGTCGGTATCAAGGGCGTTTCCCACCGGGAGGTGTATATCGCGGGCGTGGGAGCAGGCTCGCCTGCCGCGACTGCTGGATGGCAAACGGGCGACCGCATCGTTTCCGCCGATGGCAAGACGATCGAATCGACCCAGGAGCTGGTGCAGAAGACGACCAGCATGGCGGGCAGCCCGATCGATTTCGTGATCGAACGAGGCGGCCAGTTCTATGACACTACCCTCACCCCGCGCAAGAACCCGCCCAAGGGCGAGGGGCGCGTGGGAGTCAATCTCGCCGATCCGTTGGTCTCCAGTGTGGTCGTCACCGGAATCGCGCCCGATTCTCCGGCCGCGACCGCGGGACTGCAGAATGGCGACCGGCTCGTCAGTGTCAACGGCCGCGCGGCGACCAGCGCCTTCGTGCTGCAAACGGAAATGAACCGCTTCCAGGATTCCGGCTTGCCGGTCGTCTACGAGCGCAATGGCGAACAGCACGAAACGACCATCTCGGTGCCAAGTCCGCGCAACGACACGACGTTGGTACGGCTCAGCGGCTTCGAAAGCCTGACCGAAACGCCGATATTCGAAAAGGTGCCGGCGCTGAAGGTCATTCCACGCGGTTTCCAGGAAGCCTATGCGCAGACCAAGGTGATGATCCAGGGCATCGTCCAGATGTTCCAGAATCCCGGGCTGCTGCGGCAGACCGCTGGCCCGGTCGGTATGGCGCAATTGACGCACGAGCTGGTCCAGCAAAGCACATTGCCCGTCTGGTATACGCTCTCGACCCTCGCCATTCTCCTTTCGCTCAATCTCGCGTTTCTCAATCTCCTTCCGATTCCCGCGCTCGATGGCGCTCGCTTGCTCTTCGTTCTGATCGAGCTGATCCGCGGGCGGCGTATCGCGCCGGAGAAGGAAGGGCTCGTTCATCTGGTGGGTTTCGTCATGCTGATCGGTTTGATGTTCGTGATCGCATTCAACGACATCAAACGGATTCTCGACGGAGGCTCATTCTTCGGTTGATTCCAGGAGGGTCATCCATGCTCGTGGCGCCACGCCGCAAGACCCGCGTTCTTCAGGTCGGTAAGGTCAAAGTCGGGGGAGATAACCCCATCGTCGTCCAGTCGATGACGACCGCCGACACCCGCGATCCCGCCGCCACATTGGCCCAAATCAGTGAGCTAGCGGAGGTCGGCTGCGAAATCGTCCGTATTGCGGTTCCCGATCGCCGGGCCGCCGCGGCCCTGCCGGAGATCGTTCCCTACTCGCCCGTTCCGCTCATTGCCGATATCCATTTCGAACACACCCTCGCACTCAAGGCGCTGGACGCGGGAATCCATGGCCTGCGCCTCAATCCCGGCAACATTCGCAAACATGAGGATGTGGTCGAGGTCGTCGAAAAAGCCAAGGAACGGATGGTCCCCATCCGGATCGGCGTCAATTACGGTTCGGTCCCGCCGATGCCGGAAGCGTTCGTCGATGAGATGGCCCAGGTCCATGCCACCCAGATCGAGCTGCGATCCGAATGGATGGTCCGCACCGCGCTGGGTCATATCAAGATCCTCGAGGATCTCGACTATCGCGAAATCAAGGTCAGCCTGAAAGCGTTCGAAGTGCCGGTGATGATCGAAGCCTATCGCCGTTTCGCCGCGCTTCCGAACGATTATCCACTCCATCTCGGGGTTACCGAGGCCGGTACACCGCGAGCAGGCAGCGTCCGCTCGGCGGTGGGACTCGGCACCCTGCTGGCACTGGGAATCGGCGACACCATTCGGGTTTCGCTCACCACCGACCCGACCGAAGAAGTCTTCGTCGGATTCGAGATTCTCAAATCGCTCGAGCTGCGGCAAAAGGGCGCGACCATGATCGCCTGTCCGACCTGCGGCCGGGTGGAGGTCGATCTTTTCAGCATCGCCAACGAAATCGACACCTTCCTGAACAAGATCGACGAACCGATCCGGGTCGCGGTCATGGGCTGTGTCGTCAATGGACCCGGTGAAGCGCGCGATGCCGATGTCGGGCTGGCCGGGGGGAACTCGAAGGGGATCATCTTCCGCAAGGGCAAGATCGTCCGGACCGTTCCCGAAGATGAAATGATCCAGGCGCTCAAGGACGAGATCATGAAAGTGGTCGAAGATCGCCGCAATGGCGTCGCGGAAGAATCGGCCAATGCATTCCAGTACAAACCGATGCTCAATTTGACATCGGTCTAGCGAGCACGACGCGAAGTCGAGGAGGGACCAGCATACCGATGTCCAGTTTCGTTGCGCCCGAACGCGCGTTTTCCGGCGAACAACTCGAATTCCTGCGCTCGGTCGATAGTCCGACCATTGCCAACGCGATCGAGCCGTTCGAGCTGCGCGACCGCACCGATGGCTATATCGGCGGCAATATCGGATGTCTTTTTCCCGATCTCGGCGTCATGGTCGGACAGGCGCTGACGGTCAAGGTTTCCAATCCGGCCGGTCCGGTGGCGGGTCGCGATGGCTATTGGGCGATGTGGGATGCCCTGGAAAAGATGCCCTCGCCGGCCGTCATCGTCATGCAGGACATCAGCGGCGCACCGAACCGATGTGCCTATGCGGGCGAAGTCATGGCCACCCTCGCCCAGAAACTGGGCGCCGTCGGTATGGTCAGCGACGGTGGGTATCGCGATATCGACGAGGTTCACGCGCTCGGGTTCCACTATTTCTGCCCGTTCGCCGTGGTCGCGCATGGCAATTTCGCCATCCAGGATGTGGGGCAACCGGTCTGGATCGACGGTCAGCGCATTCACACCGGCGACATTCTCCATGGCGACCGCAATGGCATCGTGGTCGTTCCGAAGGAAACGCTGGATGGTCTGCCCGCGGCTGTCGAGGAGATCCGCACTCGCGAGCACCGGATCATGGACTACATCAAGAGCGATGGTTTCGACCTGTCGAATTTCAAATCCGGAAAGACGTACTGATAACCGAGTCGAGCGTTCTGGGAGTCGGGAATCGAGCGATCCAATCCGAAATCCCAATCCCCGTGCGCACCGGCTCTTTACGAGATTGGTAGAATCGCCGGTCGGAATCGGAACCGAAACGGCGCCGTTGTCTTCCACGCGCTCTGTTCTCCAGTTCCATTCGAGTGAGGGAGTACCACACCACATGTCACGTCTCTTCGACAAGATCTCCATCTTGCTCATCATGTTGGCGTTGCTGGCCGCGCCAATGCTGGCGGGTACGGCAACTGTCCGGGCCCAAGAATCGTCGCCGGCAGCGGCGCCGCTCTCATGCGAACCCGCTCCTGCCACGGCTCCCGAGGCCATAGCGACGGTCACGCCACTGGCCGGCGCGGCCCCAGTCGAAAACCTGCCCAAGGTCAAAGTCGGTTTCGTTCCAGTCATGGTCTTTGCGCCCGTGTTCGTCGCCAAGGAACTCGGATATTACGCCGAAGAAGGAATCGATGTGGATCTCGAACCATTTCCCGGCGGTTCCGATGCCATCGTGCTCACCGCGAGCGGTCAGCTCGATGCGGCATTCGCCGGGGTTGGCCCATCGTTCTGGAATGGCGCGGCCCAAGGACTGCCGGTCAAACTGATCGCCCCGGGTCATGCGGAAGGGGATCCCGTAGCCACCCCGCTCATGATTTCGAAAAAGGCTTGTGAAGAGGGCAAGATCAAATCCGTCGCCGATCTGAAGGGCAAGAAAGTCTCGGTCAATGCGCGGGGCGCGACCGAATACTGGCTCAACGAAGCCCTTTCGACCGGTGGTTTGACGATCGAGGACATCCAGCTCGAAGTTCTGCCCTTCCCCGATGCGGTGGCCGGGCTGCAAGCGGGCGCCGTGGATGCGGCCATGGTTGGGGAACCACTCGCAACAAAGGCCGAACAGGATGGCGTTGCGGTCCGGCTCGCTTCGAGCTTTCCGATTCAGGATGTGCAACCAACCGCTCTGATCGCCAACGAACGCTGGCTGACGGAGCAACCTCAGCAAGCCGAGGATTTCGTCACGGGTTATATGCGGGCTTCGAGATTGCTGGCCAATGGCGGCCTAAATGACCCGGCGGTGCAGGCGATCATCGAACAGTACACCGGCGTTCCGGCAGCGCTGGTCGCGGATTCGGTCCATCCGGTTTTTTCAGCCGATGGATTCATCTCGTTCGAGGGGCTGGCCAAACTGCAGGCGTTTTTCCGTGAACGCGGCCAACTCGAATACGATACCGATCTCGATCCCTATGCGCTGGCCGATGAAACGTTCGTGATGGCTGCCATGGCGCAGCTCAACCCGAATAGCCCGTAACAGGACCGCGTTTTCTATGAGCCGCCTATTCGAGCGCCTTTCGTTGTTCGCGATGCTCGTGGCGCTGGTCGCCACGCCACTCCTGGCCGGTCATTCTGCCCGGGCGCAGGACGCAACTCCGGCAACCGGGCCACGTTCGTGCGAGCCTGTTGCCCGGCCCGAGCCGGAAGCGATCCGAACGGTCACCCCGCTCGCCGCCGCGCCTTCTGGCGGGAAGTTGGAGAAAATCGAGGTCGGTTATGTGCCGATTACGGTCGTCGCTCCGATCTATGTCGCCAGGGAACTGGGGTATTTCGCCGAAGAAGGACTCGATGTCGAATTGCAGGCGTTTCCAGGCGGTTCCGATCTCGTCATCCTGACCGCCAGTGGGCAGCTCGATGCCTCGTTCGCCGGGGCCGGGCCCCCGTTGTTCAACGGGGTCGCCCAGGGGTTGCCGGTGAAGATCATTGCGCCAGGTCACACCGAGGGCGATCCGGTGGCCACCCCACTCATGATCGCGAAGAGCGCGTGCGAAGACGGCTCGATCACGTCGGTCGCCGATCTCGCGGGCAAGAAGGTCTCCATCAACGCCAGAGGGTCGATCGAATATCTGCTGGATACCGCGCTCGCCACGGGGGGATTGACGATCGATGACATCGACCTGCAAATCCTTCCCTTTCCCGACGCGATCGCCGGACTCCAAACCGGCGCCGTCGATGCGGCATTGATCTCCGAGCCGCTCGCCACGAAGGCCGAACAGGATGGCATCGCTATCCGGCTCGTGCCCGATTACCCGCTGCGTGGCATGCAACCGACCGCCATCATCGGCAATGAAACATGGCTGGCCGATCATCCCGATCAGGCGCAGGGGTTCGTCACCGCGTATATGCGCGCATCCAGACTGCTGG
Source organism: Thermomicrobia bacterium (assembly GCA_044464585.1). Classification (GTDB taxonomy): domain Bacteria; phylum Chloroflexota; class Chloroflexia; order Thermomicrobiales; family UBA6265; genus JAMLHN01. The sequence goes on along the minus strand of JBIQLF010000010.1, from coordinate 7,149 downwards.
CCGGCGGAGGGCTGAACGACCCGGCCATTCAGGCCATCATCGAACAGTACACGGGAGTGCCGGCCGCCCTCGTGAGCGCCTCGGTCCTCCCGATATTCTCATCCGACGGTCGTATCGACCTCGATGGACTGGCAACCCTCCAGACCTTCCTGCGCGCACGCGATCAACTCGAATACGATGCCGATATCGACCCGGCTTCACTGGTCGATGAACGCTTTGTCGCGGCCGCGATGGCCTCGATCGGTTCCACCGAACCGTAGGCCGGCGACCGGGAGGACAGTCAGGAAAGAGCACATGACGGGTGCAGTAGCGGAGGCTGAGACGGAAACGGCCGGCACGGCCACCGTCTCGTCGCAGCCGCTCGTCCAGATTCGAGGGCTGGGCCGCGTTTTCGAAACCGCGGCAGGTTCAGTGACGGCAATCCGCGATATCGACCTCGATCTCCAATGCGGCGAGTTTCTGGCGATCGTCGGGCCGTCCGGTTGCGGCAAGACGACCTTGCTCCGTATCATCGCCGGTCTGGAATCGCCAACCAGCGGAACCATCGCATGCCAGGACGCCACCGCGGGGCGTCCGGCGAATGCCATGATCTTTCAGGGACGTTCCGTATTTCCCTGGATGAGCGTCGAGCAGAATGCGGCCTACGGTTTGGCGATCCGCGGCATCGCAAAATCCGAACAGCGACGCATCATCGATCGCCTGCTGGAAACGGTCGGGCTCAGCGCGTTTCGCAAGGCCTTTCCGCACCAGTTGTCCGAAGGAATGCGCCAGCGGGTCGCGATCGCACGCGCGCTTGCGGTCGACCCCGAGCTGCTGCTCATGGACGAGCCGTTCGGTTCGCTCGACGAGCAAACCCGCTTCATCCTGCAGGACGAGGTGCTTCGCCTCTGGGACGGCACGGGTAAAACGGTCATCGTCGTCACCCATTCGATCGACGAAGCGCTCACGCTGGCCGATCGCGTTGTGGTCATGACCGCGCATCCCGGCTCGATCAAGGACATCGTGCCGGTGTCATTGACACGCCCTCGCGAACAATCGACCATGCGCTCCGATCCGGAATTCGCGCGGCTCTTTGGGCGTATCTGGGAATCGCTGCGTTCCGAAGTGCTCGATGCGCGCGCCGCGGAGGCAAAACGGTGACGCATCAGCAGCGCCGCTGGACCGAACTGGCGCTCACCATCGCATCTCCAGTGATTCTCCTGCTCTGCTGGGAAGGGATTTCCCGAAGCGGGCGCATCGACAAGCTCTTCTGGCCGCCGCCATCGAGTCTCTGGGGCACCTTCCGGTCGATGATCGAGCATGAAGATCTCCTGGGCGAGATCTGGCTCTCGGTCGAGCGCATTCTGGCCGGCTTCGCCATGGGAGCGATCCCCGGAGTGCTCATCGGCTTGCTGATGGGAGTCTCCTGGCCGGTCCGCGCCTTTCTCATGCCGATCGCCACCGCGATCTATGCGGTGCCGAAGATCGCGTTGCTTCCGCTGGTGCTGATCGCGCTCGGCACCGGCGAGCTTGCTCGCTGGGTCATCGTCGCGCTTTCGATCTTCTTCGTGGTCGCATTGAGCACGATGGGCGGTGTGCTGGCGCTCGACGATCTCTTCACCGATGTGACGCGCAATTTCGGCGGCAACCGGTGGACGCTGCTCCGGACCGTTGCCCTGCCCGGCGCGACTCCCGCCATCTTCACCGGCTTGCGCCTGGCGCTCGGCTTTGCCCTGATCGTGGTGGTCGGCACCGAATTCGTGCGGCCCAATGGCGGAGTCGGCAGTCTGATCTGGGAGAGTTACAGCATCCTCTCGATCAAGAAGATGTATGTCGGATTGATCGTCACCGGCGCGCTCGGCTGGGTGCTGGTGCTTGGCCTCGACCTGATCGAACGCCTGGTGGTTCCGTGGCGTCACGAACAATGACCGAGCCCGCGCTCCCGGCGCCGGGCTCGGCGGGAGCATGGCTCCGGGCGATCCGGTATCACTCCTTCACCGCATCGATCATTCCGGTGCTCGTCGGTTCGACGCTGGCGCTGCTCGATGGGCCGGTCGCCTGGCGGCTGGTGGCGGCCATGCTCGTTGCCGCCGTCGCCGTCCATGCCGGGGCCAATATGGCAAACGACTTTTTCGATGACCGCAAGGGCGTCGACAACGAGCGGACGCTGGGACCGCACAAAGTCATCCAACTTGGATTGCTGACGCCAGCCCAAGTGCGCACCGGTATGGTCGTCGCGTTTGCGCTGGCGACCCTCCTGGGCGTCTACATCGTCCTCACGACCAACTGGAGAGTTTTCCTGCTCGCCGTGGTCAGTCTCGGGGCGGCGTTCTTCTATACCGCCGGAACGAAAGCGCTCGGGTACATCGCGCTCGGAGAAGTGACCGTCTTCCTGTTCATGGGACCGGCCATCGTCTGCGGGGCATTCTACGCGCTGACGAATTCCCTGTCGCTGGTCTCGGTAGTGCTGTCGGTTCCCATCGGGGCCATCTCGGCGGCAACATTGCACGCCAACAACATGCGCGATATCGAACACGACCGGGCCGCCGGAAAGGTGACTCTCGCCACGCTGCTTGGCCGCGAACGATCGGCGGCGGAATACGCGATCTGGATTGCGGCGTCCTATCTGGCGGTCCTGCTCACAATCGGAACCGCCCCCGCGCTCTGGCCCGTACTGCTGGTGGGCCTCACGGCGCCGAACGCGTTGCGCCTGCTCCACCTCGCGCGCACCGGAACCGATACGCCGGCATTGAACCGCCTTTTGCGCAAGACCGCCGGATTGCATCTGCAATTCGGCAGTCTGCTCATTGCCGGTTTGCTGATTCGCTATTCGCTCGACCGGTTCTGACGAATGCGAGGCCGCTCCCGCTTCGCCACGCTGGCGCTCGCACTGGTGGGTGTTTTCACATACTGGCGATTGCGGCATATCAATCCCTACCGGCCCGTATTGGAGCGAATCGAACTCGCCGTTCCGCCAGGGTCCGAGGCGCTCGATGGACTCCGGATCGGGTTCGTCACCGATACGCATGTCGGACCCTTCACCACGGCGCGCGATCTGGCCAGAGGATTGCGGTTGTTCGAGACCGACCCGCCCGATCTGCTCCTGCTCGGCGGCGACTTCGTTTCCGAATCGAATCTCTATGCCCGGTCGATGGCCGATGCGCTCCGTCCTCACGTGACGCGGGCGCCACTCGGGGCCATCGCGGTCATGGGCAATCACGATCTGCCGCTCGGCGCCGACCGGGTGCGCGCCGAGCTGGAGCGGGCTCGTGTGCGCGTTCTGCGCAACGAGCACACCGTCCTGCAATGGAATGGCGCGCGGTTCGCTATCGTGGGTATCGACGACACCATCGTGGGGGCCGCCGATCCTGATCGCGCATTTGCCGGCGTCCCCGCCGGGATTCCGTTGCTCGCGCTTTGGCACGAAGCGGACTTCGCCGAGGAGGCAGCCCGCCGGGGCGCATTCGCGCAGCTTTCCGGGCACACCCACGGCGGTCAGGTGCGTTTTCCTCTGGTCGGCGCGATCTGGTTGCCGCCCGATGGCAAGCGACGCGATCTCGGATTTTTCGAAGTCGAGGGGATGCCGGTTTATCTTTCGAGGGGATTGGGAGTCTACCGGCCGCCGGTCCGACTTCGCTGCCCACCAGAAGTCACACTCGTGACCCTGCGCGCTCGCCAGCCCGATACCCGCCGGGGTGATGCTCGGTGAGATGCGCGGCGATAATTCCCTAAACTTCTGCGCGTGCATCCTGGCAGGATCGCACGATCGGCACGACGACTCGATCTAAGGAAACGAAGCAGCATGGAAAGCGTCGGCGTCGGCGTCATTGGATGCGGAATCGGCAAGTGGCATCTGGAGGGATACGACACCGATCCCCGTGCCAACGTGGTCGCCATTTCGGGTCTCGATGACCGATGTACTGTCATTGCCAAGGAACACAACGTCCAGACGATCTACCGGGATTATCACGACCTGCTGGCCAACCCGGAGATTCAGGCGGTCAGCATCGCGGTGCCGAATTTTCTGCATGTGCCGATCGGTCTCGATGCGATCGCCGCCGGCAAGCATGTGTTGATCGAAAAGCCCTTGGCCCGCAATGTCGCCGAGGGCGAAAAACTGGTGCGCGCCGCCGAGGATGCCGGGCTGGTGCTCGGCATCGTCTTCAATCGCCGCTCCCGTTCGGATATGCAGGTTCTCAAACGCGCCATCGACCGGGGCGATCTGGGAGAGATCTATCACGCGCGCGCATATTGGAATCGGAGTTCCGGCATTCCCGGTCTGGGAAGTTGGTTCACCAGCAAGGAAGGCGCCGGCGGCGGACCGCTCATCGATCTCGGTGTGCATGTGCTGGATATGGCGCTCTGGCTGATGGACGAACCCGTGGTCGAGCGGGCATCGGCCGCCACCTATGCGAAACTCGGACCCCAGGGAATCGGGCACTGGACCGAAAACCGATTCACGATGAACGGCAACCAGCCCTATGAAGTCGAGGATTTCGCTACCGCATTTCTCCGCACCGACCAGGGCGGCACCCTCTATCTGGAAACGAGCTGGGCGGAGTTCTCCACCAGGACCGACGAATTCGGCGTCTCACTGCTCGGTTCCAAAGGCGGAGCCGAGCTGAATGTCAAAGACTATGCCACCGTTGGCACCTTGCGGCTCATCACTTATGACAACGGCGTTTTGACCGATTCCGTCCCACGGTTGCCCGTCAAGCCAGCTTCAGCCGGACATGGCGAGGTCATCCACAAATTCCTCGATGCGATCATCGATGGCACGCCAATGGTGCCCGATGGGCGCAAGGGACTGGAACGGGCCGCGCTGATCGACGCAATCTACGCATCGGCGGCGCAGGGACGCGAGGTGGAAGTTGCCTCGGTCGAAGCGCTCCTGGGAGAAGCAACAGCATGAGCATCCGCGTCACCGTCTGGAACGAATATCGGCATGAGCTGAGCGATGAAGCCGTGCGCGCGGTCTACCCCGACGGGATTCACTCCGCGATCGCGACCGGTTTGCAGGAGCACGCCGATTTCCTCGTCGGAACCGCCACCCTGGACGAACCCGATCATGGATTGCCGCCGGCCGTGCTCGAGGCGACCGATGTGTTGATCTGGTGGGGGCATAAAGCCCATCCCGAGGTATCGGACGAGCTGGTCGATCGCATTCAGCAGCGCGTGCTCGCCGGGATGGGGCTCATCGTTTTGCACTCCGGGCACCATTCCAAGATCTTCAAACGGCTGATGGGCACCTCGGCCAATCTGAAATGGCGCGAGGCGACCGATAAGGAGCGTCTTTGGGTCGTGCAGCCGGGCCATCCGATCGTGGATGGTATCGGCGAATACATCGAGCTGCCACGCGAGGAAATGTACGGGGAGTTCTTCGATATTCCCCAGCCGGACGAGCTGGTCATGATCAGTTGGTTCACCGGCGGGGAGATCTTCCGCTCCGGCTGTTGTTTCTTCCGCGGCAAAGGCAAGATCTTCTATTTCCGGCCCGGCCACGAGAGCTTTCCGACATTCTTCGATCCGCGGATCCGCCAGGTCATCGCCAACGCGGTCCGCTGGTCCGCGCCAGTCGATGGGCCGATCCCCAACTATGGATTGACGGGACCGAATGCGCCGCTGGAACCGTTGCCAGTCTCCGGGGAATCCGAATGACCGATCGTACCTGGGATGTCATCGTTCTCGGCGGGGGGACGATGGGAACCGCGGCCGCCTGGGCGCTCGCCGGTCGCGGCGCCAGCGTGCTCGTGCTGGAACAATTCGGGCATATTCACACGATGGGATCGCATGGGGGCGGAACGCGTATGTTCCGGCATGCCTACGCCGAAAGTCCCGCTTATGTGCCGCTCATGCGCCGCGCCGACGAACTCTGGTGTGATCTCCAGCACGACGTCGGAACCAATATCGTCTATCGCACCGGCGTCCTGGAGATGGATGCGCCCGGGTTCGATCACGCGAAACGGGCAAAAGCGGCCGCGGACGAACACGCAATCGAATTCGAGTGGATCGACGGCGACGAAATCCGCAAGCGGTGGCCGGCATTCGACCCACCCGAGGGATGGGAAGGCGGCTGGAATCCCACCGCCGGTTTCCTCGATGTCGAAGCCGCCCTCTCCGGTCTTGCGGCCGTCGCCCGGCGAGGCGATATCACCTTCCGAACGGACGAACCGGTGCTCGGTTGGTCGACCACCGAATCCGGTGTCGATGTCGAAACGGCGCGAGGTCGCTATGCGGCGGCCACGTTGGTCGTGACGGCCGGAGCGTGGTCCGGAGTCCTGCTTGCGGACCTCGATTTGCCGCTGACCGTTGTGCGGAAATCGCTGTTCTGGCTCGATGTGGAAACGCCGGCCAATTTCCGGCCCGGAACATTCCCCGCGTTTGCGACCGCGTCATCGATCGGCGAAATCTACGGTTTCCCGATCTTCCGGCTCCCGGGGATCAAGATAGCCGATCATCGCGGCGGCGAAACGACGACCGCCGATACGATCGATCGCACGCCAGACATGACCGAGGCGCGCAGCGCGATCGACTTGGGCAAACTGGCCATGCGCGGGGTGACCGATCGGGCGCTCGCGGGTTCGGTCTGCATGTACACCCGCACCCCCGACGAGCATTTCATCGTCGATCGTCACCCCACGGCCCCGAACGTCGTGCTCGCGGCCGGGTTCAGCGGGCATGGCTTCAAGTTCACCCCGGTCATCGGGGAACAACTGGCCGCGCTCGCGCTCGACGCGAACGCGCAACCCTTCGATCTCTTCCGCATCGATCGTTTCGGCGCCGCTATCGACTGAGCGGGGGATCGGGCATGAGAATCGCGGCATGCGCACATGCCGCGCTCACGTCCGGGAGCAAAAAATCGCCCGTCTGGGCCCCGGGGCGTTGCCCGGGGCCTCGCTACGGATACGAAATCCGGAGGATGACGCAAGGGTATTAGCGCGGGTTGCAGAAGAGTCTGGACACGCGATCCCAACCTTGAAAGGCTGGGCTAAAACCCCTTGGCGTACGGACGCGGGTCTCCACGGTCTGACCCTCGGTTCAGGTGTCTGAACTGTTCTGCAAGGTGCTCTAGCCCAACCTTGCAAGGGTGGAAACGCCTTGGAGCCCGAGCCCCTACCGAAGGGTTCGAGCGGATTCCGTATGAGCCGCCCCTACCTGACCGCCAACCCG
>JBIQLF010000009.1:24627-57634 GCA_044464585.1 Thermomicrobia bacterium | reverse complement strand
CGTCACGGGCCGGCAGGGCGTTGAAGCGATCGAGATCGTGGGGTCGTTGTACGCCCACTGGAGGGCTTCCACGTCGGAATCGTGGACGTGATGCGTTGGCGGTTCCGGGCCGCGGGCCCGGAATCTCGATATTCCGCGCGAAGGGATAGCTTTGACCGATCCCCGAGAGTTTTGGTTGTGAGAACGGACCGCGTTGCAGTTCGGCATCCCGGCCAGTCAGGGCACATATCCCGCGAGATGCCCCACCATCGGATGCCTTGGCGAGCTCCGCACTCACCGCCCCCTGTTGCTGGGGGTCGGTGGCATTGCGATTGAACCCCAGATTCGACGACTCAAACCGATCCATTTCCACCTCGATCAATACGATCGACATTCCGGTCAGAATCTGATGAAGGGCACGCTCCAGATCCGGCGTGGCCTCATCGATTGCTTGCTCGATCTCATCGCGGAGATTCCGGGACAAATGCTTCGCTTCGAGAAATCGCTCGAATGCCGTTCTACGCTGCGTACCAGGAGCGGACCTCGGGAAAACGCGCGCTATCCAGTGGGCGTTTGGTCTGCTTGTCCGCCTGATAGGATCAAAGACGGATCCGCGGTGAGCAGATAGAAGGCCGGAGAACCATCCGGGTAGTCGATCGTATCGACCAGCTTCAGATACGACCTGGATGGATATTGCGAGCCCTTGGCGCCGGTCCATTCGCTGATACGCACCGCGAAAAGCTGGCGCTTCGTCAAGTCGAGTTGTTCGAGACCGCCGGTTCGGGTGACCGGAGCGATCGACGACCCGTGCATATAGAACTCTTCGAGGATATAGGCCGCATTGAAATCGCCCGACATGAAGAATTCGTCATACTCGTCCGCATGCGCCTTGAAATAGTCGGTAATTGGCTCCGGTCCATATTGCCAACCCCAATAGTCCGCGCTGACATTCGGATAGTTGGCAAACGCACCTTGCCAGAATCCAGACGTACTGATGAGCACAGCAAGCAGCATCACCGCGGCGTATGCCAAGGATGGCCGCGAAATCGGAAGGCCCCTCACCAACCGGCGAATTCCGATCAGACCGTACCCCAGCACGAATGGAATGCCGATGATGCCCCAGACCAGGCTGAAACTGTAGGGATTGTCCCCGGCGGGCCGACTGGCAATGTCTGGAAGCGGGTAGAAGAACAACACGAGCGCCATTGGCCAGAAGAACCGCTTCGATGCGTCTCCGCGCACCACGATCAGCGAAATCAGACCAACCAGGAGAAAGAGGAGCATGGGGGCATAGAGCCAGGGCGCCCCCGGTATCGAATGTCTCGTCTGCCAACCCGTGGTTCCGTGAACGAACAGCATGTCGTAGCTGAAATAGTCCGGGTACATGCGAATGGCGCCCGAAAGCCGATCGATGCCATGCACGGCCCCTTCGGTCTTGTCCCGATACCGATCGAGAAAGGGACCATATGTCAACGCCCGGTATGGAATCGGCAGCATGATGACCAGGGCGCCCAGTCCCAGGCGCACCAGCCCGCTATACGCACTCCACTGGCGTCGATTGAACGCTCCTTCCACGATCGCGATGGCGATGAGCAGCAACGGCGCGGCAATGTAATACGACGGCTGTCCGTAGGCCGACAGCCCGATCGCGACGCCAGCGGCCACGGGCAACCAGGATTTGTCGGTCTGTCGCGCGCAGACCCAGGCGAAATATCCGAGACTCATGGCCATGAGTGACGCCGCATGCCCGAAGTTGGTCCGAGCGATAAGGACCAGCAGCGGCGACATCATCATGGCCAGCACCGGCACGACCGCATAAGGAACCTTCAAGCGCCGCAGCGTCAGATAGATGACGATTGCCGCTGCTATCGTCCAGAACGCCGATGCGCCCCGCACCGCTTCCGCGGCCAGGCCAAACAGGGCAACGAACGGTGCGGTGGCAAAGAGCGACAGCGTTCCCAGGTGGTTGTATTCGAGGTGGTGATAGAAGAACGGAATCGGTGTCGTGTCAGCTTGGAAGTGCAGCAGCTTCCACGTCTGCACGCCGATTTCTGCCTCATCGGCGAAAAAGCCGGGAGGATTGATACGCCGGTCTTTCAAGTAAAGAAATGCGCCTGCTCCGGCTATTACCAGGATCGACCCGGCCGAAGCGAGAAACCCAAGACTCAGAATCGTCGCGCGGTCGATCGTAAACGACGGACGCTGTATCGATGGTAGCGAGCGTGGCGGCCGTGCCACCGGCGCCAGGCCCGACGAGTAGCTCGCCGACGGCGTCTGCAGCCCGGAACCATCGCGCGCTGAATCCGGCGGCCCCGCGTAGGCGATCCACAATGCGCCCGCGAGGACCGCGAGCGTGACGACCAGCAAACCGAGACCCGGGCCTGCCAGCAACGACGCGATCACTGCGGCGACCAGGATTCCCAGCGCGAATAGGGTCTGATCGATCGACAAACGCCCCGGCACAGTCTCCACCAGATCGGGCTCGGTTTCGGGCCGGATGGACACCGATTGCATCTCCTCGAGTTGGCGATATTCGCGATGGAACGAATTCCGCGGATATTCTGGCCTCTTGGCGCGCGGATTGCTAGAATAGCGCCGGAGAGGTGTCCGAGCGGTTTAAGGTGCCAATCTCGAAAATTGGTGTGGTGTTGAGCCACCGCGGGTTCGAATCCCGCCCTCTCCGCCAAAACGGTTCGCCATGAACCAGCGTCCGGGAAGGGTCGCATAGTTTGGCCTAGTGCGCGCGACTGGAAATCGCGTAGACGGTAATGCCGTCTCGTGGGTTCGAATCCCACCCCTTCCGCCAGTGAAGACCCGTTCGCTACGGAATCGTTCGCTCCAATTCCGCCCGCTCGATCTCCTCGAGCGTCGGGATCGATGGTTGGGCGCCCGCGCGCGTCACCGAAAGCGAACCAGCCACAACCGCCTTGGCCGCCGCACCGGCGGCACGCATTCCCTTGGCGTAGAACGCGGAAAACGCACCGCAGAACGCGTCTCCCGCTCCAGTGGTGTCGACCACCTCGACCGGCAGAGCGGCGATCTCGGTTGTCTCTCCGCTCGCCCAAACGAGAGCGCCCGCGCTGCCCAGGGTCACGATGACCACATCGGGACCGAGGCGGGCAAGATCTGCCGCCACGGCCGCCCAGTCGCTTCCCGAGATTCCGGCCAGCTCGAGCGCTTCCTGCTCGTTGACGACCAATACGTCGGCCAGCGCCGCCAGTTCGCGGCCCTCGGACGGCTCCGGGGTGGCATTACAGATCAACGGGATGCCGCGCGATTTCGTTTCACGAAAGAGCGTTTCCAATAGATCGCGCCGCAATTCGAGCGTGCTCAGGACGACATCGGGCTTCCACGCATCGAGGGCGGCAACCGCGTCCTCTGGGCCGACCTCCCAACCAGCGCCGGGCACATAGGCGATACGGTTCTGCCCCGATTCCTCGACAGTGATGAGCGCGACACCGGAAGCGGCGCGGCCGGTCGCGATCACGGTCTCGGTTGAAATCGATTCCGCGGCGAGATCGTCCAGACGCTGACGCCCGAAATCATCATCTCCAACACCGCTGAGCATGGCAACCTGCCCACCGGCGCGGGCAGCCGCAACCGCTTGATTGGCGCCCTTCCCTCCACCGAAAATTGCAAACGAAAGCCCGGTGACGGTTTCCCCCGCTCCGGGCGCTCTGCGCGTACGCGCGACGAGATCGGTGTTGATCGTTCCGGCCACCAGAATTCGCTTGCCCATCCGGTTCCCCCGTCATCGACGACGCCAGAGCCGCCAATCCGACGCGCCCTGTTTTGCCTCTTTCCAGCCCGCATCGCTGTCGCGTGCGATTGTGCCAGCATCGATGTCGGTTGCATACCGCTCGCGCGTGAACGCCTCGGCCACGGTGGTCGCGCCCGCGGCGGATTTCGGTTTCGCGGCGCCGAACCGGGCGGCAAATTCACGCGGCGTGAGCTCGGGAGAGGGTTCGACGCCAACGAAGTGGCCGAGCCTTTGCAACCGGCTGTAATTTGCGCCCGCCGGCGACAGACCGGTGAAGGTCCGGCGCCGCATGAGCAGGAAGAATCCCGCCAGTCCGCCAGCAATCAGCGCGGCTCCGCCGAGCGCGAGGAGGAGATTCGACCGGTCGTTCGAACCACTAGTGGTTCCCTCGGTGTCCACCGCTGCGGGGGCCGGGAGTGGGGTTGCGGTGGCTGTCGGTTGTGGGGTCGAGATCGTCTCCCCGGTCGCTGGGGTCGCGGTCGGTTCCGCTTCTCGCGTCGGTTCCGGAGTCTCGACCGCGGCTCCCGCTGCGCCATCGAGACCGACAGGCTCTTGTGATGGCGTCGGTTCGAACGGTATCCAGCCGAATCCGGGAAAATACACCTCGACCCAGGCATGCGCATCGCGCCCGCGATAGACATAGCCATTCATTCCAGGATCGAGCGAGACCGGCGCAAATCCGGTCACGATCCGGGTGGGAACGCCCAGCATGCGCAGCATGACTGCCATCGATGATGCGTAGTGATCGCAACGGCCAACCCTGCTCTCGAACAGAAAGTAATCGACGATATCCCGCCCATCCGGAGCTGGTCCAGCGTCCAATCGATAGGTGAAGTTCTGCCGGAGGTAATCCTGTATCGCGATTGCCTGGTCGAATGGTGTGGCCGCCCCGGCACGCGCCACGATTTCGTTCGCCAGATCACGCGTTTCCTCGGTGGCCGAATCCGGAAGCTCCAAATACGTATCCGTGATCGACCGCGGATAGTCCATCCCTGCACCTTCGAGATCCTCGGCGAACATGGCCGGAGCGAGCCCGACGACCGAATATGTCGCATCGTGCAAATCGCTGGCGCTGTAGACCGCCTGGATATCGGAATAGACGGGAAGACGCCCGCTGGCATGCAGCAGGACGCCACCCTCGTCAGTCCAGGTCAGCTCCGTCGAAACGGGATAGGTCGCCAGCAATCGCGCGCGGATACGCTCGAGCTCGGCGTTCGCTATTGGGTTTTCGAACTCCGGTGCAGCGGAGCTGGAGCGCGGCGCGAAGGACTCCGATTGCAGCAGCTCGACCAATTCACGCAAATCAACGGGCACCTCCGAGAGGGCGACCTGGCCGATGGAAAATGTTTGGTCGACCGGCTCCCATCCCACGCGAACCAGCGTTGGCTCCGAAGCGGAAAAATGCTGATCGATCGTGAAGAGCAGATTGTCGGTTGGCTGCAGCAGGGTAATCGTCGCGCGGTCCTGCACGCGAGCATCGATTTGATCGCGCGGAATGTTCATCGGTTGGTCGGTCTGGAATGCGATGCGCGGCGCTTGAGAAGCGGCATCTCCATCCTGACCGGTCGTCGAGCGCCAGCCGGTACCGTCGTAGTTGTCGAGACGCCGGGCGGCAAGATACTTCTCGCCGTTCGCCTGAACGACCACGATCGGCACATCTCCGCTGGGAACACCGTCGCCGACCTTGAATTGATCGGAAAAGGCGCCATAATTCCCGGCCGTCGCCAGGGAACCAGGGGACGTGGAGCCGAACGAATCGAATCGTTCCTCCACCCAGCTCGCCAGGCGATCCCCGCTCTGGGTCGCTCGTTCGATGAAACGATCGTTCAGGTCGAATGAGAATGAAAGCGCGAGCGCGACCGCCAGTATTGCGATGAGCGAACCGAAAACGATCGATCGCCAGCCAAATGCGCGCGGTCGTTCGATTCCCCGTACATTCCAAACGAGGGTGCGGTCGATCGCGGCGTGGCCAGCGGCGATTCCAAACGCCAACCCGAGATAGGCAAGCACCGGCCAGGAGGCGCGATCTCGATCCAGCGCCAGCGTCATGAGCAAGATGGCCCCCGGTGTGGCAACCGACCAGAAGACCCAGCCACGCCGGAACAGCATCCATGCGGATAACGACGCCACCAGCCAGATCGTGAGACCGATCCCGAAGACGGCAATTTCCGTTTCGAATTTGTCCCCAGACGCCGCAGAGGACAAAAACCCCCGAATCAAGGCTTCGTAGTGATCGGCGATGGCCCGCCACTCTCCGGCCCGCGATTGCCGATACAGCAAGTCGGGATCGATCGCCAGGAGGGAAACGAGAACGCCGGCGACGATGATGCAGAGATGCGCGACCATATCCGAGAGACGGCTGCGCGCAAGCAGGAAACCGAGCAGATACCCCGCCGTTGCCAGCGTGGCCACCGCCGGGGGATTCGAGTCGATGGCAAACGAGCCAACGACCATACCGAGCAAACCAGCCGACAAGGCGCCGAGCAGCAAAACGAACCACCGTTCGGAAGGAACGTGTCCACGACCGGCTCTCGAAGGGCGATTCTGATTTTCCGAACGCAAGATGGAATCAGTTGACATGGGCGTAAACCGGTTTCATTTCCGGCGCGACCGAATCGAAGCTGGCCTCGATCCCGGTCCGATAATCGATCGTATAGACAGCGAATGGAGCCTCGGCCAGACGCTGCCGGACCGCCCGGCTGCTCGAATTGGGATCGAACGTTTCCGGATCGATATAGATGACCGTCGGCCGGACGCCGCGCAAGGCCGCATGTTCGAGCGATTCGATCCAATCGAGATCGGTGCTGGCGGTGATCACCACTGGGGATCGATAGCGGTCGAACCGGCGCATTTCGCGGTCGAGCAGGGCATCGATACGTTCGCTGCCATCCGATGTCACCACTGCCAGCGAACCGAGCACGCGCAGGAATTGTCGCTCGGATGACTCGGCTGGCCGGTAATCCCGGTTCGAGGCATTGGTCAGGTATCCCAGCGCCCGGTTGCCGTCGATCGCCTTGCGGGCCACGGATGCCGCCAGCGCCGCAACGAAATCCTCACTCGAATCGAGCCAGGCTTCGGCAAACGAGAGGCCCGGGTCCCGACTCGCCTCCATCGCTCGCACCGGCCGGATCGCCTGTTCCGAACCGAAATCGGCCAGAACCCAAATCTCCGCCGTCGGATCGAGATCGAATTCCTTCACCATCAGCCGGCCCGTCCGTGCCGACGAGGACCATGAGATCCGGTTGAACGGATCGCCATCGGAATAATCGCGAATCGAGGAAACCGCGGCGGTGGTAAACGGGGTTCGCCGGTCGATCTGCCGGCCACCGGACGATCGAGCGCCGGGCAACTGGAAACTCTGAAGCGGGAAGACCGGGGGGAAGACCGTGATTTCCTGCTCGAAGTCGACGCGGCGCTCATAGGAGAAGATGCCGAATGGATCGCCCGTACGCAGCACGATCGGCCCGATAGCGAAGACGCCGCGCTTCACGGCGATCGATTGGGTCGCCCAACGCGCGGTCTGCCTGCTTCTCAGGGAAATAACCCGGCTGGCGTCGTGCGCTGGCATGGCGCAGTCATCCCGCACCTCGATCCAGGCTTTCGGCAACAACGATTTGCTGCGAACCGCGGTCTCCTCCGTAAAGATCCCACCGACCTGTAACGAGGTGGCCGCCGCCTCCCGCCGGACACGCAACCCGCCGATCGCGGTTCGACTCCAGAGGAAGGCGAGCACCAACACCAAGGCGACTGCCGCGCCGGCCTGGCGCAAAACCGGCCAGTCGAACCCTTCGCCGGCGCCATAGAAACCGGCCGCGATGAGGGTCGTGATGAACGAGCGGTAGGTCATCGTCAGACCGCAACGGGCGTTATCCGCGGATTGGCGCCAGGAACCGGGGTTGCACGAACGATATCGCGCACGATCTCCGTTCCATTCGAACCGCGCACCCGAGCGGCGTGGCTAACGATGATGCGATGCGAAAGTGTCACCTCCGCCAACGCCTTGACATCGTCGGGTGTCACATATTCCCGCCCTTGCGCGGCCGCCTGCGCTCTGGAAACGTTGTACAGGGCCAGTGACCCACGGGGGCTGGCGCCCAGCAGGACATCGGGATGCCGCCGGGTCGCCTCGACGATGGTGACGATATAGTCGCTGACCAGTGGGCTCACGTGAACCTCCCGGACGGCTTCCTGGGCGTGGATCAATTCGTCGATATGCACCACCTGCTGCAAATCTTCGAGGGGATGGGTCTTGTGCTGGCGCGCGAGCATTTCCAATTCGTTTCGTTTTCCCGGATACCCCATGGCAATACGCAGCAGAAAACGATCGAGCTGCGCTTCCGGTAAAGGAAACGTTCCCTCGTAGTCGATCGGATTCTCCGTGGCCAGCACGACGAACGGTTCGGCCAATCGGTGCGTGGTGCCATCGACCGTGACCTGCCCCTCCTCCATGGCTTCGAGCAACGCGGATTGCGTCTTGGGTGTTGCGCGGTTTATCTCATCGGCCAGGACCATCTGGGAAAAGATCGGTCCGGGCCGGAACTCGAATGCGCTGCGCTGCGGATTGAAGATACTCACCCCAGTCACATCGCTTGGAAGCAAATCCGGCGTGAACTGTATCCGCTTGAAACTGGCGCCGATACTTCGGGAAACCGCCTTCGCCAGGACCGTCTTGCCGACACCGGGCACATCTTCGATCAAGACATGCCCCTTGCAAAGAACGGCGATCAGCAAGAGCTCGACTTCCCGGTGCTTACCGACGATCACGCGTTCCACGTTGCGCGAGGCACGCGCAACGATTTCCTGAACGGAGGAAACCTGCATCAACGAAATTCATCCTGGACGTGCACGCTTGCCCGAATCGACATTGGACAGAGCGCGTGGAGTTGCATATTCGGGGCGCACTACGATCCCGCAGTCACGACTTGACGAAAGTATATCCCCGCGCGCCCTGGCGGCTTCCGCCGCGGCCCCGGATTGCGGCCATATACTTGATCGCTTACGAAGACGGAGACTTCCTTATGATCGAACAACTCTCATTGACACCCCCTGAACCAGCCGCGGATTCCGCAGCAGATTCCGAAACCGAAACCGTTCGCCCAACCATCATGCTGATCGACGGTTATGGACTGATCTTCCGGGCGTTCTACGCGATTCAGGCGCCGATGACCACCTCATCGGGCGAACGCACCAATGCGGTCTATGGGGTCGCGTCGATGCTCTTCAATATTCTTTCCGGCCACCGGCCCGACTTCGCCGTGATGGCGCTGGAAAGCGGCCGGACGTTTCGGCACGATCATTTCGAGGATTACAAGGGCACGCGCGGCGAGATGCCAAACGATCTTCGCGTGCAGATCGACCGGATTCAGGAGCTGATCCACGCCCTGGACATTCCCATGGTGCAAAAGGAACGCTATGAGGCGGACGATGTCATCGGGTCGTTGTCCCGGCGGCTCGCCAGCGATGGGTTCGAAGTCGTCGTGTTGACCGGCGATACCGATCTGCTGCAACTGGCCGGCGACCATATCACCGTCTATCTGCCGGGCATCAAACGATTCGATGAATTCCGGCAATACGATGCGGCGGCCGTCGTCGAGCGATACGGGTTCGCACCCGAGCTCCTGCCGGACTATAAGGCGCTGGTTGGCGACACCTCGGACAACATTCCGGGGGTGCCTGGAATTGGCGAAAAGACCGCCAAGGCGCTGATTTCAGCATATGGACCGATCGAGTCGATCTTCGATCATGTCGAAGAGGTCAAACCGACCCGCGCCCAGAATGCGCTGCGCGGCAATCTCGATCACGCCCTCCGCAGCAAACACCTGGCCACCATCGTGCGCGATCTGGAATTGGAGCTCGATCCGGAAACTGCACGCATGGGCGCGTTCGACCGGGAAGCCGTGGTCGGATTGATGCGGGATCTGCAGATCCGCTCGCTGTTGCCGCGCATACCGGAAACCAAGCGAGCACCGATCAAGATCATCGAAGAGCGACCCGCCGCGGATCGGAAAACGATCCGCACGATTCCTGAGCTCGATGCCTTCGTGGAACGCATCCGGGAAGCCGGTGTCTATGCGATCGACGTGGAAACGACATCGACCGATCCGATGCTGGCCACATTGGTCGGAATCTCGATCGCCGTCTCCCCCACCGAAAGCGCATATATCCCTATCGGCCATGTCGGCGCGGATCAGTTGCTCTTCGAGGTAGTCGCCAAACGATTGCGCCCGGTCGTGACCGATCCATCGATCGTAGGACTTGCGCATCACGGCAAATATGACCTGACCGTTCTGCAGCGCACCGGGCTACTGGTGACGAATGTCACATTCGACACCATGATCGCGGCCTATCTGCTCAACGAAAAATCGGTTGGATTGAAAGATCTGGCATTCAGCCGGCTCGGTGTGGAGATGACCGAGATCACCGAGCTGATCGGACACGGGCGCTCCCAGATCACGATGGACGCGGTCGATATCGTCCCGGCCAGCGATTATGCCTGCGCCGATGTCGAATCGACCTTCGCCCTCCGCGACGCCTTCGTCCCCGAGCTGCGAGGCAGGGGACTCGAGCAGCTCATGCGGGATGTCGAAATGCCGCTGGTTCCGATTCTGTCGAAGATGGAGCAAACCGGCGTCGCCATCGATCTCGAATACCTGTCGGCATTCAGCCAGGAAATCTCCAATCGGTTGCACGAAGTCGAATTGGAGATCTATCAGCAGGCTGGGCGCTCGTTCAATGTCAACTCGACTCGGCAGCTCGCAACGATTCTCTTCGAGGAGCTGGGGCTGCCCTCGGGC
The DNA here is from genome assembly GCA_044464585.1 of Thermomicrobia bacterium. GTDB lineage: Bacteria > Chloroflexota > Chloroflexia > Thermomicrobiales > UBA6265 > JAMLHN01. The sequence goes on along the minus strand of JBIQLF010000009.1, from coordinate 47,101 downwards.
AAACGGACCAAAACGGGCTTCTCGGTCGACCAGCAGGTGCTCGAGAATCTGCGAAGCCAGCATCCCCTGGTCGATCTCATTCTCGAATACCGATCGCTGGGCAAACTGCTCTCTACCTATATCGATGCGCTCCCAGCTTCGATTCTGCCAAGCACGGGACGCGTCCATACGTCCTACAACCAGACGGTCGCCGCAACCGGGCGGCTTTCGTCCCAGAATCCGAACCTCCAGAATATTCCGATTCGCACCGAGTTGGGGCGGCGGGTGCGGCAGGCATTCGTTGCCGACCGGCGACCTGCCTTCCAGATCGTGCCCGATTCGGTGTTGGTTTCCATCGATTATTCGCAGATCGAACTACGGCTGATGGCGCACATGAGCCAGGAGCCATTCTTGCTCGAAGCATTCCGGGCAGGCGAGGACATTCACCGGGCAACCGCGTCGCTCGTGTATGGGGTGCCGCTCGCGGATGTGACCGCGGATATGCGCCGGGTGGCAAAGACGGTCAATTTCGGTCTGCTCTATGGCATGCAGGCATTCGGTCTCTCTCGCGATACGGGCATGAGCCGCGCGGAATCGCAGGCGTTCATCGATCAGTATTGGGCACGACTCCCCAAAGTCCGGGAATACCTCGACCGGACCCTCATGTTTGGCCGCGAGCAGGGTTATGTCCAGACGATTCTCGGGCGCCGCCGGCCGACACCCGATCTGGTTTCGTCCAATCCTGCTCACCGGGCCGCGGCGGAGCGAATGTCCATCAACATGCCCGTGCAAGGAACAGCGGCGGACATCATGAAGATCGCAATGATCAAGTCGGAGCGTGCGTTGAAGCAACAGGAATTACCGGCCGCCCTGATCCTGCAGGTCCATGACGAACTGGTGCTCGAAGTCAGCGAATCCGCGATACCCGAAACGGTTCAGGCGGTCCGCGAATCGATGGAAAGCGCCTTCGAGCTCGATGTTCCGCTTATCACCGAAGTATCCGTGGGACCGAACTGGAACGAAATGACCGAATACGCGGCCGGCAGCGCGTAATGGCACGTGGGCAGCGATTGATTGTCCACGTAGAATTGCAGGTACGAGGATTCTTGCTCTTACGAGCGTTTCGGAGCGCAATTCCATCATGCCAACCTATCATTACCGCTGCTCGGACTGCGGGCATTCGTTCGATTTCTTTCAGAAATTCGCGGAAGACCCATTGACCGAATGTCCAGAGTGCGGAGGTCCGATTCGTCGCATCCCGCAACCGGTCGGGATCGTCTTCAAGGGCTCGGGCTGGTATGTGACCGACAGCCGCGACGCGAAGAAATCGACGTCGTCCCCGCCTTCCGACGGAGCCGAAAAGAAGAACGGGGCGGAGAAGCCAGCCGCCAAGGAACCGGCGGACAAACCTGCCGCCACCGCGACCAAGGAATCGTGACCGGATCGCTTGTGCCCGCGCACCGTTGCTCCTGTACCACGGGCGTTCGTCGAGAACGCCCGTAACCGACCGCTCTATCCCCCGGGCCATGCCTGCTCGATCTGGCCGGGTCCAGCACAGGAGTACATCATGTCTCTTTCGCAAGAAATCGAGTCGATCAAGCGGCGGGATCCCGCCGCGCGGTCCACGCTGGAGGTCGTGCTTGCCTACCCCGGATTCCATGCGGTCCAGTGTCACCGCCTGGCAAACCGGCTCTACCGGCGAAAGCTCTTCCTGCCAGCGCGTCTGGTGAGTCATTTCGGGCGCTTCTTGACCGGCATCGAGATCCATCCCGGCGCGACGATCGGCGAACGGGTTTTCATCGACCATGGTATGGGTGTCGTGATCGGTGAGACCGCGATCGTCGGTGACGATTGCACGCTCTACCAGGGCGTCACGCTCGGCGGTACCGGCAAGGAACGCGGAAAGCGCCATCCGACGCTCGGTTCGAATGTGACCGTCGGTGTGGGCGCCAAAATCCTCGGTGATATCGTAATCGGCGATGGAGCGCGGATCGGCGGCGGCGCGGTCGTGCTCCGGGATGTTCCGCCGCACACCACGGCGGTCGGGATTCCGGCACGAGCGGTCGGTTGGACCGATCCGCAATCGGGCGAAGTACGGCGGGTGGAATCGATGCCCGATCCGCAGCGCGACGCACTGGTGGCGATCACCCAGCGGATCGAAGAACTGGAAGAGGAGACGCGGAAATTGCGCCTGGCGCTACAGGAATCGAAGAACGGCCCATCGGTCGGATGCGGGCATGGCTGATACGCTGAGGCTCTATAGCACCCTCTCTCGCAAGATCGAGCCGCTCGAAACGATCGAGCCGGGCGTGGTGCGGATGTATGTCTGCGGGGTAACTCCCTATGACAACGCGCACATCGGTCACGCGATGTCGGCCATTGTCTTCGACATGATCCGCCGCTATCTCGAACATCGTGGGTACGATGTGCGGCATGTCGTGAATTTCACCGATATCGACGACAAAATCATCATACGTGCCCAGCGAGAAGGAATCGCCGCCAGCGAGCTCACGGAACGGCTGATCGCCGACTGGCATCAGGAACGGGAAGCGCTCGGCGTTCTGCCGGCAACGGTCTATCCGCGCGCCACCCAGGAGATTCCGGCAATCGTCACGATGATCGAAGGGCTGATCGAACGCGGCCACGCCTACGAAGCGGATGGCGATGTCTATTTTCGGGTGCGCACCTTCCAAGAGTATGGCAAGCTCTCGGGCCGCAAGATCGACGATATGGTTTCTGGCGCTCGCATCGAAATCGACGAACGTAAGGAGGACCCGCTCGATTTCGCCCTTTGGAAAAAGGCCAAGCCCGGCGAACCGACCTGGCCGAGTCCCTGGAGTGACGGGCGCCCCGGTTGGCATATCGAATGTTCGGCCATGTGCTCGCACCACCTGGATGGTCAGGTCGATATCCATGGCGGCGGTACCGATCTGATCTTCCCGCACCACGAAAACGAGATCGCGCAATCCGAGGCGTTTCTCGGAGTCGCGCCCTTCTCCCGGTACTGGATGCACAATGGGATGCTGCAACTGGGCGGCGACAAGATGTCGAAGTCGATCGGCAATGTGATTCGTATCAAGGACCTGATCGAAGACAACAAAACGCAGGCATTCCGCCTGATGGTGTTGCAATCGCATTACCGCGCGCCGCTTACCTTCACGGAAGAATCGCTCGACGCCGCGGATCGGGGATTGGATCGGCTGATTACCGCGGCCAGGCCCGCTGGTGCTCAGGCGCCGACTGGCGAATCGACCGGGCTGGCGATTGCAGCGCACCAGGCCTCGGACGAGTTTCATGCGGCCATGGACGACGATTTCAACAGTCCGGCGGCGATTGCGGTGCTCTTCGATCTTGCCCGGCAGATCAATCGGGCCCGCGACGCAGGAGCATCCCCGGAAGAGATCGAGGCTGGGCGCGCTGTGCTGGTTTCGCTGGCTGGCGTTTTAGGTCTCGATCTGGAAGTGGACTCGGGATCGGCCGGCGATGCCGCTCCGTTCATCGATCTGCTGGTAGAGATTCGAGATCGCCTGCGCGCGGAAAAACAATGGGCGTTGTCCGATCTGATTCGTGACCGATTGACCGAGAAAGGAATCTCGATTGCGGACGGAGCGGCGGGATCGACCTGGCAAAAGAATTGAATCGCGCCCACGGCGGGATTCCGGGGCTGCCGGGCCGGCCGGCGAAGAATGGCTCTATGGCCGAAATGCTGTCAGCGAGTCGCTCCGCGCGGGACGTCGCCGATTTCGGCGCATTCTGCTGGCAAGCAGCGCCGGGGGCGATCCGCGGATCGAAGCGATCGAGCAACGCGCGCGCGCGCTTGGCGTTCCGGTCGCCCGAGTCGAGCGCGACGAAATCGACCATACGGTCCATACGGTGAACCACCAGGGAGTTGCCGCGCTGGCAACTCCCTATCCGTATGCCGGCATCGAAGTCCTCGATGCGGTGGATCATTCGATGCTTGCGCTCGATCACCTGGTCGATCCCCAGAATGTGGGCACGCTTCTCCGGACAGCCGAGGCATTCGGCGTCAAGACGATCCTGATTCCCAAGGACCGCGCCGCCGGCATCACCCCGGCCGTCGTCAATTCATCGGCGGGCGCCGTCGAGCATCTGTCCATCGTCCGGACGGTGAATCTCGCCCACGAGCTGGAACGGCTGAAGAAGCGCGGATTCTGGATTGCCGGGATCGAACATCATGAACGGGCGGTGACATTGGGATCGACCGCGATTCCGACCCCGTGCGTGCTGGTCATCGGCTCCGAGGGGCCGGGTATGGGACCGAACCTGGCGAAGCGCTGCGATCTCTTGCTCGAGATCGAAATGAAGGGCGAAGTCGACTCCCTGAATGCCGCCACTGCCGGTTCGATCGCCCTCTACGAGCTGACTCGCTCTGGCTGATGAGGGCATCGAAAATATCCCTTCGGCAATCACCTCAGAGGGCGCTCACCTCTTCCTCAGGCTCATTGCTTTCCATGCAATATTATCGGGGCGCATCGAACTGGGGTTGCAAGACTCAACCGCAATGTGATTTCTTTACGCATATCGGCAACCTGCGATCCCGGTTGGGATCGCCATGGCCACCGAGCGGAGAGCTGTGGCACGTAACCGCATGAGCGGTTGGCGAAACGTTCCAGCAAGCGGGATGATCCTCATACGGGAGGTTCGAGCATGTCGGTGAACCAGGAAATCAAACAGTTGCAAGCCGAATACGCGGCTCGGCAGATCGACCGTCGCCAACTCTTCAAGGGGCTGGCGGCGCTTGGTATTGGCGGCATGTGGCTGGCGGCCATCGAGAAGGGCGCGCTTGCCGCCCCCACGCCTTCGATGAGCGAGCTTCGCGCGGCCAACCAGGAGGGGGACACCCTCCTCATCGCGGTGGCGGAGAACATCGACACCTGGGACCCCGGGTTCACCGTCGGTTCCAAGTCGTCGCAGACCACGATCCAGAATACCTTCGATCAGCTGACCCAATACACGATCGTCGATGCGACTGCGCCGGACGGTACCCCCTACAAGACGGTCGACACCACGAAGATCATCGGTATGCTCGCCTCGGATGTCACCACCGATGGTAGCGACATGATCTTCACCCTCGGCAACAATGTCACCTACCACAATGGCGATCCGGTCGATGCCCACGCGATGAAGGTCGGCTATGACCGCATTATGGTGTCCGGAGCGATTTCGTCGGTGCTGCTGGGGATGGGCGGCGCCATCACTGGCCCCGACAACTTCATCGAAAACGAAGACGGCACCTTCACAATTTCGATGGCGGTGCCGAATGTGCTGATCGCGCAAAACAACGTGATGCACAACACCGCCGCACTCGATCCAAAACAGATCGAGGAGGTTGCGACGGACTCTGATCCATGGGGCCTCGAATATTTCAAGGCCAATCTTGGCGTCGGAAACGGGCCATACAAGCTGGATTCGTACAAGCCGGACGACGCGATCGTACTGGTCGCCAATGACGACTATTACGGTGAGGCGCCGTTCTTCAAGAAGGTCATTATGAAGATCGTGGCCGATGCCACTCAGCGCGTGCAGTTGCTGAAGAATGGCGATGTCGACACGGCCACCAAGATCCCATTCTCGGAATACCAGGGGCTCTCCACCAACGAGAACATCAAGACCCTCTCCATCCCATCGACCCTCGTCACACTCATCGAGATGAATACCACCCTCGCGCCATTCGATAAGAAAGAGGTCCGCCAGGCGGTGGCGTATGCAACGCCATATGCCGACATCATCGAGCAGGTCTTTCTCGGTCAGGCTGGCGAAGCCAAGAGTCTGGTGCCGGCTGGCATGCCCACGCACGATCCATCAACGAATCAATACAGCTACGATCTCGAGAAAGCCGCCGCGCTTTTGGAAGCCGCTGGTTATCCCAATGGAGACGGGCTTCCCGATATCACCTTGACGGTTTCCGCGGATGATCAGCAGAAAGAGCGTATCGCGATCATCCTGCAGGATGCGCTCAAGCAAATCGGGATGAAAGTCCAGATTCAAAAGCTCGCATACGCGCAATACAACGAACTCCAGCAGGGATCGAAACTGCAAATTTGGATGGACGAGTGGATCTCGTTCGTCAACGATCCTTACTACCATCTGTTCTGGCTTGCGGAGTCGGCCAGCCCGGCAAACTATCCGAAGTTCAACAATGCGCGAGTGGATGAGGTCCTCCACGAGTACATTCTTTCGAATGACGTAGATGCGCGAGATGCAGGCAGCAAGGAAATCCAGGCAATTCTCATCGAGGAATGTCCGTATGTCTTCGTCGCGCAGCCGAACTGGATCATCTATTTCGGCAACGACATCGACGGCTACGTCTATTACAACGACGAGCTTCCGCGCTACGCGCTCATGACGCGCACATCGAGCTAGGTCGATATCCGTCCCCGGGGAGCGGACATTCCGCTCCCCGGGGATTCTCTTCGTTCGTAATCCGGCCAGCGCAGGGCTGGTACATGCACTGGTTCGCCCACGAATGAGACTCGTTCGCTATATCCTCAGACGATTGCTTTTCCTGATCCCGGTTCTGCTGGGCGCTATCTTCATTACCTTCCTGCTCACCCGGATGGTCCCTGGAAACCCGATCGAAAAAGTTGCCGGTCCCTATGCGTCAGAGGAACAAGTTCTGGCCATGAAGGAACGCGCGGGACTGCTCGATCCGTGGTATACGCAGTTCTGGCATTATCTGGGCGATCTGGCCCATGGCGATATGGGGATCTCCTACCAGACCAACCAGCCAGTCACCTCCGACCTCCGGGAGAAATTTCCGGCGTCGTTCGAGCTGGTCTTTTTCGGAATGTTGCTGGCGGTCGGATTGGCCTTGCCACTCGGAATCATCTCGGCGGTCAAGCAAGGCACCTGGGTCGATCATTTGACCCGTGTCATCGCAGTGCTCGGTGTGTCGATGCCGATCTTCTGGATCGCCCTGATTCTCGTCTCGACCTTCTACACTCGTCTCGGTTGGTTGCCGGGTCCCCAGGGTCGGTTGCCCATCGCCTTCAGCGACCCACCTCATGTGACCGGTCTCTTTACGATCGACGCGCTGCTCGATCGCGATACCGAAACGTTCTGGGCCGCCTTCAAACAGCTGATCTTGCCGGTGCTGACCATTGGCCTCATCTCGATGGCGCCAATCGCCCGCATGACCCGGGCAACGATGATCGAAGCGCTCAACTCGGACTACATTCGCACCGCCAGATCGCTGGGCCTCCCGACGCGGGTCATCGTTTCCAAGAACGCACTCAAGAACGCCATGATTCCGGTGCTCACCCTGATCGCCGCCGTGTTCGGCTATGCGATCGGCGGCGAAGTACTGGTCGAATATATCTTCACCTGGCCGGGACTCGGCAAATATTCCTTCGATGCGATCATGGGCAGTGATTTCCCGGCCGTGCAGGGATTCATCATTCTGGCCGTGGCCATGTATGTGCTCGCGTATCTGATCGTGGACATTCTGATCGCATTGATCGATCCGAGAGTCGAGTACTAGCCCGTGAGCGCACCAACCGCCCCCCTTCCAATGCCAACCGCGGCTGCTGCCAGCAGCGCCGCCCTGACGCCCCCGCTCAAGGAGCGCCTCGGCGACTTCTGGTTCACGCTGCGCAAAAACCCGACGGCCATGATCGGTCTGGTCATGATCGCCGTGGTCATCTTCAGTGCGATCTTCGCCCGATGGATTGCACCGTTTCCGGCCAATCAAATCGATTTTTCGGTGGTGTCGCAACCGCCGAGTCGAGCGCATCTTTTCGGAACCGATCAATTCGGGCAGGACATCTTTTCGCGAATTCTGTTCGGAGCGCGCATCGATTTGATGATCGCACTTTCCGCGGTGATCATTTCGCTGATCATCGGTTCGGTCTATGGCGCGGTTTCAGGGTATGTCGGCGGGATGACCGACGAAGTCGCCATGCGTGTCATGGACATCCTGCAGGGCTTCCCGCGTTTCATCTTCGCAATGGGTATTGCGTTTGCGCTCGGTCCGGGAATCCAGACGGTCGTCATCGCAACCGCCGTGCTCAATATTCCTGGCTATGCGCGTCTGATGCGCTCGTCGATGCTCAGCGCCAAAACCAGCCAGTACGCGATGGCCGCCAAGGCGATCGGCGCCAATCACCGGGCTATTCTCTTCAAGCATCTCGTGCCGAATTGCATGATCCCGATCTTTGTGATTTCCACCCTCCAATTCGGTTGGGCCATTCTGGAGGCCGCCGGATTGTCGTTCATCGGTCTGGGTGTCGAAACCTCCCGGGCCGAATGGGGCGCCATGATCCAGCTCGGATTCCAGGATTTTCTGCAGGGGCATTGGTGGATGTACACCTTCCCCGGACTGGCGATTGCCTGGACGGTGCTTGGGTTCAACTTGCTGGGTGACGGCCTTCAGGACGTGCTCGATCCGAGGCGACGATGACCGCGACCACCGACAAACGCGCACCCGCCGGCGCACCCGCCGCGGAAACCCCGATGCTGGAAATCCGCGATCTGGAAACGCAGTTCTTCACGCGCAAAGGCACCGCCCGCGTGCTCGACCGGCTCTCGTTCACCATCGGCGAGGGTGAGATCGTCGGGCTGGTTGGCGAAAGTGGTTCCGGGAAGAGCGTCACCGGGTTCTCGATCGTCGATCTGATCAAATCGCCGGGCAAGATCGTCGGCGGCGAGATCCTGTTCGAAGGACGCGATCTCACCAAATTGAACGAAGACCAGATGCGGGAGATTCGTGGCAAGGACATCGCCATGATCTTTCAGAATCCCCGAGGCTCGTTGAATCCGGTTCTCACCGTCGGGGATCAGCTGTGTCAGGTACTGAGATATCGCCAGGGAATGAGCAAATCCCAGGCCAACGAACGAGCGACCGAGCTCTTGCGGTTGGTGCATATTCCGGAACCCGAGCGACGCCTGCAGGCCTATCCGCACCAGCTCTCGGGGGGAATGGCGCAACGCGTGATGATCGCGATGGCGATCTCCTGCGGACCGCGATTGCTGATTGCGGACGAACCGACCACCGGGCTCGATGTCACTATCGAATACCAGATCATTCAGCTCCTGAAGGAGATGCGGGACCTGACCGGAACCAGCGTGATCGTGATTACCCACGATCTGAACATGGCTGCCGAAGTCTGCGACCGCATCATGGTCATGTATGCCGGCAAAATCGTCGAACAGGCGCCAGTCCGGGAATTCTTCACCAAACCGAGTCACCCCTACACGCTGGGGTTACTGGCTTCGCGGCCGAGTTTGAGCGGTGGTGACGAGATTCCGACGATTCCCGGCAATGTGCCCGATCTGATCCATCGCCCCACCGGTTGCCCATTTCACCCACGCTGCCGCTGGGCTACCCAGGAGTGCATTGCGATCGAACCAGAGCCACGTCAAGTCGGTCCGCATCATATGGCAGCCTGCCACCACCTGGAGGAGGTCCAGCGTGACATCGCTGCTGCGCATTGACGCGTTGAAGAAGTACTACCCGATCCGCACCGGTCTCTTTTCGCACAAGATGCTCCATGCCATCGACGGGGTGTCCTTCGGTATCGAAAAGGGAGAAACCGTCGGGTTGGTCGGGGAAAGCGGTTCCGGCAAGAGCACGGTCGCGAAATGCGCAACGCTGCTCGAACAGCCAACCGATGGGTCGATCGAGTTCGAGGGCAAGCGTCTCACCAGCCTCTCGTTCGATGAGATGACCCGAGCCCGCGCGAAGATCCAAATGGTCTTTCAGGATCCATACGATTCGCTCAATCCGCGGCGCACCGCCGGTCAGACCGTGCTCGAACCGATCCGGATCCACAAAGTCGCCACCGGCCAGGCAGCCAAGGAACGGGTGGTCGAGCTCTTCGAACGCGTCGGATTGCGTCCGGAGCATATGGCCCGCTATCCGCACCAGCTCTCCGGCGGTCAGCAACAACGCGTCGGTATCGCCCGGGCACTGGCAACCAATCCGGATTTGATCGTGCTCGATGAGCCAACATCGGCTCTCGATGTCTCGGTTCAGGCAAAGCTCCTGCGGTTGCTCAAGGGTTTGCAACGCGACGACCAGCTCACCTACCTGTTCATCTCACACGATCTGTCGGTCGTCGGGTATCTCTCCAATAAGGTCGCGGTGATGTATCTCGGCCAGATCATCGAATTCGGTCCGACCAAGCAGGTCTTTTCCCGGCCACGGCATCCTTACACCATGGCGCTGATGAGCGCGGTGCCGGCCTCCAATCCGCTGGACCGGCGCGAGCGCATCATTTTGAGCGGCGAGATTCCTTCGCCGATCGAACCACCCGACCATTGTAGGCTGGTGACCCGGTGCCCCTATGCGACCGACGTCTGCCGGTCCATGAAGATGGAACTGTGGGAGGTCGAACCGGGTCACACCGTGGCCTGTATCCGCTCGGTCCGCGGCGAGATTCCAATTCCAACCTACCTCGACGATGGTCCCCCGGTACATCTGGCCAAGCTGGATACCGGCAGCGAGACCGATGCTGTTGCGGATGACGTGCTCCTTCCAATCGACGACGAAGGACCGAATTGACGCGCGAGGAGCGCAAAGAAGGGAGTTCCAGTGAGCTGCAGAATCGGTATCGACGTCGGTGGAACGAACACCGACGCCGTTCTCATGCGCGGCACAGAGGTCGTTGCCAAAATCAAGACCCCGACGACCGATGATGTGACCAGTGGCATCACCGCCGCGCTGAACCATGTGCTCGGTGTTTCGCAGACCAAGACCAGCGACATCGCCGGTGTCATGATCGGCACGACCCACTTCACCAATGCCGTGGTCGAGCGGCGCCGATTGCAACCGACCGCGGCCGTGCGTCTCGGCTTGCCGGCCACTGCCGCGCTTCCGCCAATGGTCGACTGGCCAGAAGATCTGGCCGAAACGCTCGGCCGGCATACGTATCTCTGCCACGGCGGCCATGAATTCGACGGCCGAGAAATCTCGAAATTCGACCCGAGTGAAATCGAAGCGGTCGCGGCCGATATCGAATCCAAGGGAATCACGGCCATCGCGGTCTCCTCAGTCTTTTCTCCCGTCAATCAGGACATGGAGAAGCAAGCCGCAGACCTTCTCCTGAAGCACGTGCCCGGTTCTTCCGTGACGCTTTCCAGTGAGATCGGCCGTATCGGTTTGCTGGAACGGGAAAACGCGGCCATCCTGAATGCCTGCCTGCGCGATCTGGCTCGCGACACCGTGGAAGCGTTCAAACGCGCCATCAGCGAGCTGGGGATCGAGGCGCCGCTCTACCTGACCCAGAACGACGGCACCCTGATGAGCGCCGACTTCGCCGAGATGTATCCGGTGTTGACGTTCGCCTCGGGGCCGACCAACTCCATGCGCGGCGCGGCATTCCTCTCCGGTCTCAAGAACGCGATGGTGGTGGATATCGGCGGGACGACATCAGACATCGGCGCGCTCACCAATGGCTTTCCTCGGGAGGCCTCGGTTGCGGTCGACATCGGCGGGGTACGCACGAACTTCCGCATGCCGGATGTTTTTTCGTTCGGTCTCGGCGGTGGTTCGATCGTCCGGCAGGATCCGCTACGCGTCGGCCCGCAGAGTGTCGGCTATCGTCTGACCAAAGAGGCGATGGTTTTCGGTGGCGATACGCTCACGACCAGCGATATTGCGGTCGCGGCGGGTGTCGCGGAATTCGGCGATCCATCCAGGGTTGCGGGACTCGACAAACAGCTCGTCAGCGACTCGATCGATCTGATTCAGTCGATGGCCGAAACGGCGGTCGACCGAATGAAAACGAGCGCGGCCGATGTCCCGGTGATCGTGGTCGGTGGCGGAAGCGTGCTCATCTCGCGGCCGATTGCTGGCGCGTCCGAAATGGTGAAACCTTCGCACTTCGAGGCGGCCAATGCCGTGGGAGCGGCCATCGCCCAGATTTCGGGTGAGGTCGACCGGGTGTTCTCCCTGGAAAGCCTCTCGCGGGAGCAGGCATTGAACCAGGCCAAGGAAGAAGCGACCGCGAAAGCGATCGAGGCCGGAGCCGATCCCGGCACCATTGCCATCGTCGATGTCGAAGATGTTCCGCTTGCCTATCTTCCCGGAAACGCCACCCGTATTCGTGTCAAAGCCGTCGGCGATTTGACGCTGAACGCGTAGGTCGGGATTGTCATGCGATTGATCGAAGCAAAACAACTGGACGATATTGCGCTCGGCGCGGCGGTGCTGGGCACCGGTGGCGGCGGCGACCCGTATGTCGGCAAATTGATGGCCCAGCACTCGATCGAGCGCAACGGCCCAGTCCGTCTGATCACCGTCGATGAGCTCGACGACGATGCGCTGATCGCCTGCTCGGCCGGCATGGGCGCCCCCACCGTTATGCTCGAGAAGATCCCGTCGGGCGACGAGATCGTGGCGGCATTCCGGGCGCTGCAGGAGTATCTCGGCAAGCCCTTGTTTGCCACCATGTCGGCGGAAGCAGGCGGGATGAATTCGCAGGCGCCATTTCAGGTCGCCTCCGAGCTCGGTATCCCCTGCGTCGATGCGGATCTGATGGGGCGGGCATTTCCCGAGATCCAGATGGTGACCCCGACACTCTATGGCATCTCGGCAACCCCCTTCGCCATCGCCGACGAGAAGGGCAACAGCGGCATCCTCAACACCACCAACAATCGTTGGACCGAGGTATTCGCGCGCAATATGACGATCGAAATGGGATGTTCGTCATATATCGCGCTCTTCGTCATGACCGGCAAGCAAGCCAAGGAAGCGGTGGTCGCCGGAACGATCTCCTATATCGAATCGATCGGCCGGGCAATCCGGGAATCGCATGCGGCCCATACCGATCCTATCGAAACGGTCCGCAAGGCCACCAACGGATTCGTGCTCTGGCGAGGCAAGATCGCCGATCTGAACCGCCGAACCGAAACCGGTTTCGCCCGGGGAACCGCGGTGATCGAGGGACTCGGGGATTTCGAGGGGCGAACGCTGGCCATCGACTTCCAAAATGAGTTTCTGATGGCGCGCGAAGACGGTCGCATCCTGGCTAGCACCCCCGATCTGATCACGATCCTGGACGCGGAATCCGGACACGCCATTACCACCGAGTCATTGCGCTATGGCTATCGCGTTGCCGTGCTCGGACTGCCGTGCGATTCGCGCTGGCGAACCACCGCCGGTATCGAGCTCGCCGGACCGCGCTATTTCGGCTACGACGTCGACTATGTGCCCGTCGAAGAACGAGCAGGAGCAGCAGCCTGACATGTCCGAAAATCGAACGGTCCTGACCCGCGCGCAGGCCGAAGAGCTCATCAGTTTTCTCCTGAGCTCGGCCGAGATCACCTTGCGTGAACCAATTCATTACGGCCCCGTTCGGCTGGTCGATGCGGCCAGCCGTCTGATCGGGTTCATGGAAACCAACGGCGCGGTCGAAGATGGTGCGTTTCTGGCCGAGCTGAAAGACGAGATCGACGTCAAGAAGCAATGGTGCATGTGGGATAAACCCGGCTTCTATGGATTCCTGCGGGAGGCGCCACGCTCGATGGCCGATTACGTCATGTCCGAAAAGGAGACCGCCGAATGAGCGATGCCACGAGCGATCTCGTTTTTCAGAATATGAAAACCCGGCGTGCGGTGCGGTCATTCACCGGCACTCCCGTGTCCGACGATGATCTCTGGGAAATCGTTCAGGCCGGACGGTGGGCGGCGAATGGCGGAAATCTGCGCCCGCACCGTTTTCTGGTCACACGCAATCCAGAGACGATTCGCGCGATCCGGTCGTTCTCACCGGGAATGCTGGCCGAGCCCGCGGCGATCGTTGCCGTCATGATCGACTGGGAGCAATATCGCCGCGAGTTTTCTTCGATCGAGCCCTCGATGTCGGTCTATATCGATGTCGGGACCGCCACCCAGAACATGCTCAATATGGCGCACGCGCTCGGAGTCGGAAGCTGCCCAGTGACCTCGTTCAGTCAGTCGGGTGTGGCCGGGGTGCTCGGGTTGCCGTCGAATCTGACGGTCGAATTGCTCATCATGTTCGGCGATCCGAAACCGATCGACCGGCAACTGACCACCAATGCCCCGAAGTCGGTAACGACGCGCGATCTCACCTCGTGGGAAACGTTCGGCAATCACGATCGCCAGTGATCGCCGGGAAAGGACCAAGACCGTGAGTCTGAAGCTCACGCGGGAAGACCTCAAGGATCTTGCCCGGGGCGCCGCGTTTCTCGGAACGGGAGGCGGTGGCAATCCCTACATCGGGCGACTCATGGTCGAACGCGCCCTCGATGAATCTGGCGCGGAACTCGAATTGATGGACCTGGCCGATGTGCCGGACGATGCGCTGGTCATCCCGACCGCGATGATGGGCGCCCCGACATGCATCGTCGAAAAGCTGCCGAATGGCGGCGAATTGGCCGCGTCGTTCCAGCGGCTGGAGTCGCTGATCGGCCGAAAAGCGTTCGCCACCATGCCGATCGAAGCGGGCGGTATGAATTCGATGATGCCATTGGTGGTCGGATTGCAGCTCGGTATCCCGGTCATCGATGCCGACGGCATGGGACGGGCATTTCCGGAGCTCTTTCACGAGACCTTTCACATCTATGGCGTCAAGGGCACCCCGATGGTGCTGACCGACGAGCATCTGGATCAGGCCATCATCGAAACCCATGACAACTTCGAGATGGAATGGTTTTCGCGCGGTCTGACGATTCGAATGGGCGGAGCGTCATTCATCGCCGAGTACGCGATGGACGGAGCCACCGCCAAACGGGTATCGGTTTCGGGAACGATCGGTCTGGGATTGCAAATCGGACGCGCTATTCGCCTGGCGCGGGAACGTCATGTCGATCCATTTCAGGCGATCATCGACACCCTGGCCCAAACCGACTATACGCCCGGCCGGCTCATCTACGAGGGCAAGATCGTGGAGGTCGCCCGGCGGACCGCTGAAGGGTTTGCGCTCGGCTCGGTGCGCATCGCTCCCCTCACCGATGGAATCGACACCGACGAGATGGCGATCCAATTCCAGAACGAGAATCTGATCGCGCAGGTGGGCGACGATGTGCGCGCGGTTGTTCCCGACCTGATCTGCATTCTCGATAGCGAAACCGCGGAACCGATCACCACCGAGGAGTTGCGATACGGCCAACGCATCAAGGTCATGGCCGTGCAGGTGCCACCGATCATGCGCACACCGGAGGCACTGGCGGTCTGGGGACCCAGACATTTTGGTTTCGATATGGACTACCGGCCGATCACGGCTCGAGGAGGCTGAACAAGACCGATGATTCGAATTGGCACGGATATCGGAGGGACGTTTACCGATATCGTCTGGATCGATGACCAGACAGGGGAAATCAACGCCGACAAGGCACCGACCACGCCTGCCGATGTGGTTCAGGGCGTGATGGCGGCATATCGCAAAGCCGAGGTCGACGCCAAGGAGGTTGGCGCATTCATTCACGGTTCGACCGTCGCCACCAATGCGCTCGTCACCGGACGGGGCGCGGTGACCGGCTTGATCACGACCAAGGGATTCCGGGACATTCTGGAAATCCGGCGTATCGACCGGCCCGATGCCCATATCTACAACATCTTCTGGGAAAAACCGAAACCGCTGGTTCCGCGACGACGGCGGCTGGAAATCACCGCGCGTATGATGTTCGACGGGACCGTGCTCGAACCGGTCGACGAGAACGAAGTTCGCACGGTCACCTCGCGGCTGCTGGAACAGGGGGTCGAATCGATCGCAGTCTGCTTGCTGCATGCCTATGCCGATCCCACGCACGAGCTGGCCGTGCGCGACATCATTCGGGAAATGGATCCGGATATCTATGTCTCGATGAGCCACGAGGTGGCGCGTGAGATTCGCGAATACGAACGCACCAGCTCGACGGTCATCGATGCCTATGTGAAAAAACCAGTCGTCAGCTATCTCGACCGGTTGGAAACACAGCTTCGCGACGATGCCGGTTTGGCGAATCCGCCGCTGATCGCAAATTCGACCGGCGGGGTCTCGACAGTGGATGCAATCAGCCGGGCGCCGATCCAGATGATGGAATCGGGTCCGGCCGGCGGAGCGATCGGCGCCGCCTATCTCGCGGAAAAGCTGGGCACACCGAATCTGGTGACCGGTGATGTCGGCGGCACCAGCTATGACGTTTCCATCGTGGTCGATGGCAAGACCTTGCTCGCCACCGAACATGATCTGCTTGGATATACCGCCAAGGTATCGAGCATCGACGTGCGCAGTGTCGGCGCCGGCGGTGGCAGCATCGCGCGAGTGGATGCTGGCGGCCGTCTGCATGTTGGTCCGTCCAGCGCGGGAGCCGATCCTGGACCGATGTGTTATGACCGTGGCGGCGACGCCCCAACCGTGACCGATGCCGCGGTGGTGACCGGGCTGATCGACCCGAGTCTTTTCGCCGGCGGGGAGATGAAGCTACGGCCCGAGCTGGCAAAGCAGGGCATCGCCCCGATTGCCGAGCAGCTCGGGCTCTCGGTGGACGAAGCGGCGGAAGGTATTCTGACCGTCGCGCGCAACAACATGGCCAATGTCACCCGGCAAACATTGGTGGGCCAGGGACACGACCCACGCGATTTTGCGTTGCTGGCGTTCGGCGGCGGCGGTGGCTTGTTCGCCAGCGAAGTGGCCAGAACACTCGATATTCCGCAGGTCATCATTCCCCGTCACCCGGCGGTGTTCTCCGCGTGGGGGATGTTGAGCGCTGATATCGTCGGCAGCTTCGCGCGTAGCTATCTGAAGCAGATTCCCCAGCTCGATATCGATTATGTCCAACGATTGTTCGCCGAGATGGAATCCGAGGCGCTCGAACTGACCAACGAGGCAGGCGTACCGGAAGCAAATGTCGTCTTCCATCGCTCGATCGATTGCCGGTATACCGGACAGGGACACGAGGTCGAGGTTCCCCTCGGTGAGTTAGCCATCGATCAGAATCTGGTCGATGCGCTTCCCGAGCTCTTCGATGAGGTACATGAGGTCCGCTACGGTCATCGCATGCCGTCGCGGCGCGAAACCGTGACATTCCGTTTGCGGGTCTTCGGTTCCATTCACCGGTTGCCGATGGCGGAAATCGACAATGGCGCCGACTCCGCGGCGGACGCGCGGGTCGCGACCAAACAGGTCTTCGTCAATCGTGCCTGGCGAGAGGCCGGGATTTATGACCGCGCCAGGCTGCTGGCCGGCGCTACCGTGGCCGGACCCGCTTTGGTGCAGGAACCGAGTCATGTCACCGTTCTGATGCCCGGAGACGTGGCCACCGTCGACAAATACGGCGCGTTGCGGATTGCCGTGGGGAGCGAAAACGAATGACTGTCACACGAACCGTCGATCCGATCACGACCGCGGTCGTGCACAATACCTTGCTAACCGCCGCCCGGGAGATGCGCGACACGATTCAGCGCACCTCCTTCTCTCCGGTCATCTATGAGGACCGCGACTTCGCGTGCGGCTTGCTGGATGCCGACGCCAATACCCTGGCCGAGGCCCCGGGTCTGACCGCTTTCATGGGCACCCTCAGTCCCGGAATCAAACGTTCGTTCGAGGAACGGGGCAAGGAGGATATCGAACCGGGCGATGTGTTCTGCACATCGATGCCAGGATTCACTGGTTCGCACCCGGCGGACATGATGCTCTGGATGCCGATTTTCCATGGCGATCGCCTCTTCGGCTTCGCGGCGAGCAAGGCGCATCTGATCGATGTCGGCGCCAAGGATCCCTACCCCACCGATTCGACCGATGCCTTTCAGGAAGGCTTGCGTATTCCGCCGGTGAAACTCTATCGGGCGGGCAAGCTCGACGAGACGCTCGCCGCAGTCATCAAGTCGAACTCCCGGGCACCGGA
This sequence comes from Thermomicrobia bacterium, assembly GCA_044464585.1. Lineage (GTDB taxonomy): Bacteria > Chloroflexota > Chloroflexia > Thermomicrobiales > UBA6265 > JAMLHN01. Next base: position 29,314 of record JBIQLF010000009.1, on the reverse strand, counting down.
GATCATCTGGGGCGATATCCATTCGCAGATCGCCTGTTTCCGGTCGGGAGAGCAAAGCGTCCTGCGCCTGCTCGACAAATACGGATTCGACACGGTCTACGAATGCATCGAGGACATCTACGATCATGCCGAGCGGATGGCGCGCGATGCGATCCGGGAGATGCCCGCCGGAACCTGGTCTGCCGTCGACTACTGCGACGACAACGGCATCGACCGCGGAATACCGGTGAAAGTCGGCATCTCGATCACGATCGACCCGGAAGCCGCCGAAGTCACGTTCGACTTCTCCGACTCTGCCGAGCAGCAGCGCGGTCCGATGAATGCGCCGCTCATCACCGCGATTTCATGCGCCCGTATGATGGGAAAGATTCTGACCGCGCCCGAGTCGGTTGCCTGTGAAGGCTCATTCCGGCCCATCAAGGTGATTGCGCCCAAGGGCACCATCTTCAATGCGCACGACGCCGCTCCGACCAATCTCTATGGCTGGCCGGGGCTCACGGCCGTGGAAACCATCCTGAAAGCGATGGCAGCCGATTTCCCACATCGATTCCCGGCCCAGTCGGGCGGCGACCTTTGCGCGGTGTTCCGCTATGGGTTCGATCAGAAGACCGGCGAGATGTGGGTCGAGGCCAACATCGAAGGGATCGGTCAGGGCGCCAGCGCATTTGCCGATGGCGAAAGCGCGGTCGTCCACATCGACGAGGCGTGCAGTCGCAATCTGCCGGTGGAATTGGAAGAAACGAAAGACCCGGAGCTCATCGAGCGATATGAGCTGATCCAGGACAGTGGCGGTGCAGGCAAGTTCCGCGGCGGTTTGGGTGTGCGGCGCGACTACCGGCTCCTGGCCGATGGGCGGATGATCTCGGTGCTGGAGCGCTGCAATTCCCCGCACTGGGGGGTGGCAGGCGGTCTCCCCGGCGGCCGCACCTACGGCGTCCTCGACTCGTCGATCTACGGACAAGGATTCGAGATCATCAAGACGCCGGATCAGCCTATTGCCAAGGGGGATCTTCTCTCGATCCGCAGCGGCGGCGGCGGCGGTTTCGGCAATCCGCTGGAACGCGACCCGGCCCGGGTGCTGGAGGATGTCCTGGAAGAGCTAGTGTCGATCGAAGCCGCGCAGGAGCTGTACGGCGTCGTCTTCGACGAAGAGGGCAAGGTCGACTACGAGGATACGAAGCGCATCCGGGCGACCCGAATGGCAACGGCATAGCGCTCATTTCGACCGGGTTGGCTTTGCGTCCCCGCCGCGGCATGTTTGAAGACGACCGCAGCGGCTGGAGCAAGATCCATCACGGACGATGACACGAAACAGGAAGAAACAGCCGGCGGCGCTTTGGCGCCGCCGGCAGTTTCGGTTCATCGCTGGGTGCGCAAGGCGCCGATTGCATCGCCGATCAACTGCCGTTTCGGCATGCCCTTGATCATCGATGCGATCTTCTTTTGCTTTTCTTTCTTGGAGACTCCATCGACCGTGAGGTATTCGAGTGCGGCGCTCGCCGCGATCTTCGGATAATCGGTGAACAGGTGCGGGCGATCGTGGGCGAATGGCGCCATCTTCGAGACCTTTTTCATGTCATCGAGAATGATGCTCTCATCCAGCCGGCGCTTATAGGCGGCTAGAGCGCGGGCAGAGAAGTCGCGCTTCGCTTTCGCTTCGATAATGGTGTTGGCGGCGAGTTTGCCGGAAAGCATCGCCAGATTGGCGCCTTCCCGGTTGACCGGATTGAGCAGGCCAGCCGCGTCCCCGACCACGACCACGCCATCGGCATAGACCTGCGGCAGGCGGTCGACATTCAATTCCGGAATGAGATGAGCGGCATATTCGATCGTTTCACCACCGTGGACGAGCGGGGCAATGGCCGGGTGCTGCTTGAATCGGTCGAGCATGTCATTGACATTGCGGCCACTGTCGATCAGATCCTGCAGCAGCGCGCCGGTGCCGATCGACAGCGATTCCTTGTTCGTGTAGATGAAGCCATATCCGAGCAGTCCCCAGGTGGACTCCCCGAAGATCTCATAGGCTGCGCCCATGCCAGCAGGCAGCGCGAATCGATCGTCGATCTTCTCGGCGGAAAGCGCGATGATTTCCTTGGCAATGAGCGCCTGCTCCGATGGCTGCCATTCGCGATGGAGTCCGGCTGCCTTGGCCAGCAGCGAGTTGGCGCCATCGGCAAGCACGACGCAATGAGCCAGCAATTCCCCATCGGCATCGCCGGTCGTAACCCCGGCGACCTTGCCGTTTTCCCAAACCAGATCGACGATCGTGAATTCGGGATAGATCTCGGCCCCGGCGGCTTCGGCGGTGGAGGCATACCACTGATCGAATTCAGAACGCAGAACGCTATAGGCGTTGTATGGCGGTTCGGCGAGCTTCATGGAGCGAAAAACGCCGCCAAGCATGGCATCCTCGGTCAACGCCAGATAGCGCTGCTCGATGATCGGCCGTTCCAGGGGAGCGCCGTTTTCGAAGTCGGGAGCGAATTGCTCGGTCGGTTGCCGGTAGAGTATCCCGCCGGAGACATTCTTCGAACCCGGATATTGCCCGCGTTCCAAAACGACCACCGACAGACCGGCCGACGCCATTTCGCGAGCAGCTGTGATCCCGGCCGGGCCGGCGCCGACGACTATCGCGTCGAAACGATCGTCATCCATGGACACCAGTCCTTTCCATGATCGTGGACGCTAGCTCTGCAGAGCGGTATTCAGCGCCGGAACGACCTCAAAGAGATCGCCAACGATGCCAAACGACGCGATCTTGAAGATCGGCGCATCCGGATCGCGATTGATCGCGACGATGTACTCCGATCCCTGCATACCGACATTGTGCTGGACCGCGCCCGAAATACCAATCGCAATATAGAGTCGCGGTGACACCGATTGACCGGTCTGGCCGATCTGCTCGTGATGCGGTCGCCAGCCGGCATCGACCACCGCGCGCGACGCGGCGACCGCGCCATGCAATGTGCCGGCCAGTTGCTCGACGAGCGCGAAATGCTGCGGCTCCTTGAGTCCGCGACCGCCCGCGACGATCGTCTCGGCGGTCTGGAGTTTGACCGCCCCGCCGTCACCACTCGTTTCGTAGCCGTCGACCCGCACGCGGGTATCGCTATCATTCAGCTCGACCGCGACGGGAACGATCGCGCCCGGTGTCTGATTCGTTTCCGCTTTCGGGTAGGAACCGGGGCGCAGACTGACGACGCGAGCCGGGTCGCCTTTCAGCGTAACGTCCGCCAGCGCCTTTCCTGCTAGAACCGAGCGCCGGGCAACGACATCGCCACCCACCTCGGACAGACCGACGACATCGGTCGCGACCGCGGTATCGAGGCGAGCGCCGATGCGGGCCGCGACATCGCGCCCAGTGGTCGTCCCGGTCAGGATGACGACGTCCGCGCCCGATTCAGCTATCACCGCGGTGAGCGCTCGCGTGATCGGCTGGTCGGTGATGAAGAACGGGTCATCCACCAGATAGACGGTTTCCAGCCCGGTTGCGGCAAGCGATCCGGCCGCCTCCGCGGCGCTCGAACCGACCACCGCCCCCACAATCGTCACGCCACCTGTTTGTGCCAGTGACCGCGCAGCCGTTACCGCTTCGAGCGACTCGGGGCGGAGACCATTTGGTCCGGCCTCGCCGGCGACGAGAATCTTCTTGAATGCCATCTGCTTCTCCTGCGACGCACGCGATGCGTTTCAGCTTCGACCGGCTGGATCAGAACACGAGCTCCAGCGAAATTGGGCAATGGTCGGACCCCAGGACATCTGGACAGATACCAGCCGAGGCAATATGCGGTCGCAACGATTCCGATGCCAGGAAGTAGTCGATCCGCCATCCGATATTGCGGGCGCGGGCGTTTGCCATCTGACTCCACCAGGTGTAGGCATCGGTACGGTCGGGATAGCGATCGCGAAAGGTGTCGATCAATCCAGCGTCGATGAATGCCTGGAATCCCGCTCGTTCCTCGGTCGTAAAGCCCTTCTTGCCGATATTGGGTTTCGGTCGAGCGAGATCGATCTCTTGATGGGCGACATTCAGATCGCCGCAAAAAACGACCGGCTTTTGCGTTTCCAGATGCTTGACGTAGGCCAGAAATGCCGGATCCCACATCTGATGGCGCAGAGGAATTCGGCTCAGATCGTCCTTGGCATTCGGCGTATAGACCGTCACCAGCCAGAATCGGTCGAATTCGGCCGCGATGATACGCCCTTCATCATTCGGATCGCCATAGCCATCGAGGGACCAGTCGAATCGATCGACGATGTGCTGAGGAAAGCCGTTGACGACCTGGATCGGTTCGGTCGTCGTGAAGATCGCGGTACCACTGTATCCGGCCTTGCTGGCCGAATTCCAATATTCTCGATAGGCGGGAAGATCGATCTCGGCCTGCCCCTGCTTCGCCTTGGTTTCCTGGAGACAAAGAATATCCGGCTGACAATCCGCAACGAACGCCTGGAATGCGCCTTTCTTGATGACCGCGCGCAGACCGTTCACATTCCATGAATAGAGCTTGACCAAAATGCATTGTTCCTGTTCACGGGTCGGACCCGCTCGAACCACATCCGTCCGGGCTTGCTAGACCAGCTTCTTCTCCCTGAGCCAGCTGACGAGCTGGGCCGCGGCATCAGCAGCCGGACTATCACTCACGATGATCCCGGTCGCGGCCCGCTCCTCGCGGAACGGCTCACCCCA
>JBIQLF010000009.1:0-24527 GCA_044464585.1 Thermomicrobia bacterium | reverse complement strand
CTTGGTGGCTTCGGCCATGAGCTGATCGAGCGGCCAAACCGAATTCACCAGCCCCATGCGCAGGGCTTCGTCCGCCTTGACCCGGCGGCCGGAGAGAATCATCTCCGATGCGAAACCGGGTCCCACCAGACGGGGCAATCGTTGCGAACCTCCCCAACCCGGAGGGATGCCCAGCGACACTTCCGGCTGGGCGAACACGGCGTTTTCCGACGCGAGCCGGATATCGGCCGCGAGCGCCAATTCGCACCCACCGCCCAGCGCGAATCCGTTGACTGCGGCGATGACCGGTTGCGGCAACTGCTCGACCGACCTGGTGGCGCGATGACCGAGCCGCCCGAAGGCCAGTCCTCCCTCGCCATCGAGGTCCTTCATTTCCTTGATGTCAGCGCCCGCCGCAAACGCTCGTTCCCCCGCGCCGGTCAGAATGACGCACCGAATCGAACCGTCATTGCCGATACGGTCGAATGTGTCGGCAATGGACCGTAGTTGGTCATGGTTGAAGGCATTGAGCGCTTCCGGGCGGTTCATGGTCACGATCGCAATCGCGCCTCGCCGTTCGAGATCGATCGACAAGCTCGTTACTCCTCCATTGGCGTGGCCGCCCTATGGCGACGCGCATTCTGGACATAGCCCGCGGCTCCGGTCCGTCCCATCTGGCGACCGGCTTCATCGAGCAGCCGCTTCTCTTTGGCTGGGATACCGGCAACCAGGGTGCCCGGCGCGACGATCGTTCCCTCGGTGACCACCGCTCCGGCAGCGACGACCGCTTCGTCTCCGATCTCGACGCCATTGAGCAGGGTCGCGCCCATACCGATCAACGCGCCCGACCCGACCTTGGCCCCATGGACGATGGCGTGATGTCCAATGGTGACATCGTCCCCAACGATGCAGGGAAAGCCGGGATCGGCATGCAACAGCGAGCCATCCTGGATATTGGTGCGCGCGCCGATACGAACCGGAGCGACATCGGCACGAATGACGACGTTGTACCAGACGCTCGATTCGGGTCCGATCTGCACATCACCCACCACCACCGAACCGGGAGCTCGAAAGACCGATGCGTCGATCGAGGGTTCGGCCGCGGGCAATCTGAGCAAACGGGCATCAGACATTGGCCGCGCCCGCAACCTCGACGATGATGGCATCGCCCTGCCCACCGCCTGAGCAAATTCCGGCGAGACCGATCCCACCGCCACGCCGGCGCAATTCGTAGATCAGCGCCAGCAGAATACGCGGGCCCGTGCCAGCAAGTGGGTGACCGATCGCCACGGCGCCGCCATTGACATTGACCTTCTCTTCCGGAATGCCAAGACGCCGGGACGAGATCAGCGCAACATTCGCGAATGCCTCGTTGATCTCCACCAGATCGATATCCGAAACGGTCAAACCCGCTTTCTTCAGAGCGATATCGGCGGCCATTTGGGGCGTGTACGCCAAATATGGGGGATCCCAGGCGGCTGCTCCGTGAGCGAGAATCCGAGCGACCGGCTCGCGATCGTGTTCCTGTGCCCAGGTTTCGCTGGTGATGACGAACGCTCCGGCGCCATCGTTCACGCCCGGCGCATTGCCCGCCGTGACCGTGCCACCTTCCTTGAAAACGGGTTTCAGTTTCGCAAGTGCTTCGAGAGACGTATCGCGGCGAATGGCGTCATCCCGGTCGACGACAATCGTTTCCTTTTTGGTCTTGATTTCGACGGGAACGATTTCGGACGAGAGATAGCAGGCATCCTGCGCGGCGGCTGCCCGCTGATGCGACCGGAGCGCCCAGGCATCCTGCTCTTCGCGCGAAACCTCGTTCTCGGCCGCCACATTGTCGCCGTGGAGACCCATCTGGACATGATCGAGCGCGCAGAAAAGCCCGTCCGTCATCATCATATCTTCGAAGACGCCATTACCCATACGCATGCCACTACGGGCATTACGCACGATATAGGGCGCCTGCGACATCGATTCCATTCCACCGGCCACGATCACATCGTAGCCCTCGGCCTTGATCAGCGTGTCGGCCAACGTGACGGCCCGGAGACCGGACCCGCAAACGCGATTGATCGTTTCCGAGGTGACGGTGCTGGGAATCCCGGCCAGCAGTTGCGCCTGGCGAGACGGTATTTGTCCGGCTCCCCCCTGCAGCACTTGTCCCATGATGACGTGCTCGACCTGGCCGGGCACCACACCTGCCCGATCGAGCGCCCCCTCGATCGCGATGGCGCCAAGCTCGACCGCGCTCTTGCTGGCGAGCGCGCCATTGATCTTGGCAACGGGAGTGCGGGCTCCTCCCAGAATGACACTGCTGGTCACGATGATTACTCCGATTTCTTAGCGCGTCATCGCCAGCAGCTCATTGGCGTCGAAGCCCTGCGCGGGCGGTTGGGGATGACTGAGCGGTTTGTCGTTGCGGTATCCGAGTGCGTAATCAGCCTGCAGGAGCGTATGCACCTCGCGGGTGCCCTCATAGATGACGGCGCCACGCGCATTGCGCCACATGCGCTCGACCGGGTACTCGTTCGAGTACCCATAGGAGCCATGGATTTGGATCGCGTCGTCGGCCGATTGCAGCGCAACATCGCAGGCATACCACTTCATGAGCGACGTTTCACGGGTATTGCGAATGCCCCGGTTCTTGAGCTCGGCGGCTTTCATGGTCAGTAGGTACGATGCCTCGTACCCGGCAACCATCCTGGCGATCATCTGCTTGACGAGCTGGAAATGGCCGATTGGCTCACCGAACGCCTCGCGCTCGTTGGCGTATTTCACGCTGGCATCCAATGCCGCCCGGGTCAGTCCAACCGCGCCGGCACCGACCGTGAACCGGCCCTGGTCGATACAGCTCATGGCAATCTTGAACCCTTCGCCTTCTTCGCCGATGCGGTTTTCGATCGGAACCCGCACGTTGTCGAAGGCCAGCTCGCCGGTATTCCCGGCACGCACACCGAGCTTGCCCTTGATCGTGCCGGTGGTGAACCCGTCCATGCCCCGTTCGAGCATGAATGCGCAAAGACCATGATGCTTCCTGGAACGGTCGAGCGATGCGAACACGAGGAAGTGATCCGCAACATCCGCCAGAGAAATCCACATCTTGGCACCATTGAGAATGTAATGATCGCCATCGCGCACGACCGTGGATTCGATCGACCCCGCGTCGGAACCTGCGTTTGGCTCGGTGAGACCGAAGGTCGCGATCTTGGTCCCTTGCGCTTGTGGAACCAGCCAGCGCTGTTTCTGCTCCTCGGTTCCCCATTGCAGCAACGCCAGACTGTTGAGTCCGACGTGCACGCTCATGATGACGCGCAGGAACGTATCGACGTATTCGAGCTCGTCACACGCGAGCGCGAGCGAGACATAGTCGAGCCCGAGCCCGCCATAGTGTTCGGGAACCGGCAAGCCCAGAATCCCCAGCTCACCCATCTTCTTGAGGATCTCTGGGTGGAACTCGACATTGGCGTCCCATTCGCGAATGTGGGGCGCAACCTCACGCTGGGCGAACTCGCGAACCATGTCGCGAACCTGCACCTGCTCCTCGGTGAGATCGAAATTCATCTTCGAACACTCGCTCTTCACTGGAATCCGCCACAACCGGGCAGATCTACGATGCTCCATCTCTGAATGGAAGTGTAGGGGAGGGAGAGATGGCGCGGCCAGCCGAAACGCGCGATTCTGCATGGTTCGAGCCAGATCGGACGCGCCATCGGATGAGTAACTCACAAAGTGAAAACGACGGCGCGCGGATCACGATCGGACCTGGCGCGGACCGCGCGTGAGTTCTCCCGCCGAAATGACCTGCATTCCCCGGTCGGTTTCCAGCACCAGCGCACCGCGTTCATCGATCCCGCGCACGATGCCATTCTGGGCGACTCCAGCATCTCGAATCTCGACCGGCTGGCCGAGAAAGGCCAGCCGCGATTCCCATCCAGCAAGCGCCCGGGTTCGATCGCCTTCGACGATCGAGTTATAGCGATCCGTCACCGCTCGAACGATGGCCGGGAGCGGATCGCGCATCAGGGCGGTGGGAAAGGCTGGTATCTCAGCCAATGCGATCGCATGGCCGGGGCGCTCCGGATCGGCGAGCAGATTCAGCCCAATACCGAGCACCGCCGATTCGATGATCGAACCGGTCAAGCTCGTCGCGATCAGGATGCCAGCGAGTTTACGATCAGCGTACAGCAGATCGTTTGGCCATTTGAGCCGAAGACCGATGGCATGGTCTGCATCGAGCGCCTCGCAGAGCGCCAGTCCCACGGCAATCGAAAACCCCTGGAATCGATGCGATGGCAGCAACGGCCGGAGCAGAATCGAGCAATAGAGGCCGGTCGCTGAAGCGGAATGCCACGCGCGCCCGGCGCGTCCGACACCGTGCGTCTGTGTCGAGGCGATCACTGCTATGCCTTCGCCTGCGCCAAACCCTTCGAGACGACGAGCAACATCCATGGTCGACGTGACAGTTCCCATCCGGACGATGGGCCTGCCGAGCGATCTGACAGGCGGAACCGAAGAGCGATCGCGGCTCATGGACACCGGCGCCGGCCAGCGTATGGCGATTGCGGCGCGTGGCTATTGACCAAAACGGTCGCGCATCTCATGTGTCGCGCATCTCATGTAAAGAGAGCGCTCACCGACAGGTCTTTGTGGATGCGCATGATGGCTTCCGCCAAGAGCGGGGCCACGGTGACGACCTGGAGCCGGTCCCCCAGCTGTTCGCGGGGCAACGGGATCGTATCGGTGACATAGACGCTCGAAATCGATGACGCGCATATGCGGTCGATGGCATCACCCGCAAAAACGCCGTGCGTTGCCGCCGCATGCACGGCATTGGCGCCGCGCTCGACCAGCAAATCGGCGGCGACCGTGAGGGTACTGGCAGTCGAAATCATGTCATCGATGATGACGGCGCTTTTCCCATCGACATCACCGACCATTTCGATCACCTCGGTGGCGTCGGCGTCCGGGCGTTGCTTCGAGATGATCGCCAGCGAACCGCCAACCCGCGAGCGAAAGTCCTCGGCTCGGGTCACGCCGCCCGCATCCGGGCTCACCGCCACGATTGGACCGTTGTGCACCCGTCCGTAGCGCCGGGCCAGCAGCGGGGTGGCCCGCAGGTGATCGACGGGAATATCGAAGAACCCCTCGATGGCGGGAGCATGGAGGTCGATCGCAAGCACACGGTTGGCTCCCGCGGTCACGATCAGATTCGCGACCAGCTTGGCCGAAATCGGCTCGCGACCGGTTGTTTTCTTTTCCTGGCGGGCATATCCGAAATAGGGAATCACCGCGGTGATGCGGTCAGCGGAGGCGCGGCGCAGCGCGTCGATGATGAGCAGCAGCTCCATGATGTTGTGGTTGACCGGATCGCAAAGCGATTGAATGACGAATACATCGGAACCGCGCACATTCTCTTCGAGCTTGACCCGGGTTTCGCCGTTCTTCCAGGTACTGACGATGGCTCGGCCCAGCGGTGCGTTCAACTCGCGCATGATGTCCTGCACCAGCGCCGGATGCGACGTTCCGGTGAATACCTGCATGCGGCCTTCCAAGTTCAGCCCTGTTCCTTCCCATCTGCTTTGGCTGGCTCGATCGGCATCCGGTGCACTTCGCGCGCGGGCATGCCAATCACGGTCGCTCCTTCGGCCACATCCCTGGAGACCACGGCGCCGGCGCCGGTACGAGCGCCCGCGCCGATTTCGATCGGTGCGATCAACATGGTGTCGCTGCCGATGAACGCGCCATCACCGATTGTGGCGCGATGCTTCGATGTGCCGTCGAAATTGCAGGTGATCGAACCGGCGCCGATGTTGACGTCCTTGCCGAGCGTGGCATCGCCGATATAACTGAAATGGCCGATTCGGGTCGATTCGCCAACCAATGCATGCTTGAGCTCGGCGAAGTTGCCGATATGGACCCCCATGCCGATCCTCGTCTTCGCGCGAATATGGGCGTACGGTCCGACATCCGAATCATTGCCGATCGTCGACGATTCGACCGTCGAGGACTCGACGCGAACGCGATCTCCGAGCCGGCTGGCACGGATGATGGCATTGGGGCCGATCGAACATTCGCTTCCGATGCGGGTGCCAGATTCCAGAATGCAACCAGGGCCGACCGTTGTGTCCGGTCCGATTTCGACATCGAGATCGATGAGGTTCGATTCGGGCGCGAGCAACGTGACGCCATCCCGCATCAATTCGCGGCGTTTGCGCTCGCGCAGATGACGCTCCGCGATGGCGAGCTCCAGACGATCGTTGATTCCGATGAGCACCTCTGGCGCTCCCTCGACGCCTATGACCGAATTGGGCGTTTGCGCATCGGCCATCGCCACCAGGCCGGTCAAGAAGTACTCGTTCGTACGGGCATTGACCGGCAGATAGCGCAGCGCTCCGGCAGCCCAGTCGCGATCGAGCGCCATGATTCCGCTGTTGATCTCCGATCTGCCCGCACGCCGGACTGGATCATCGTCGACCTTTTCGACGATCGAGCGGATTCGCTCCCCATCGCGCTCGATCCGCCCATATCCGGCGGCATCATCGAGCAGGCAGGTGAGAACGGCGACACGGTGGGCCGCTGGATCGAATTCCCCGAGCAGATCGGAAAGCATTTCGGCGGTGATCAGCGGATGATCGGCGTAGAGAACGAGCACCGTCGAACCGGTCACACCGGTATCGAGCGCCGTGCGAACCGCGTCGCCGGTACCGCGCGGCGGATCCTGGACCGCGACGGCGACATTCTCCAGCCAGTCCACGCTCTCGACCGCCTGGGCGATTTCCGGACTGCCAACGATCGTGATGTCGATGGGATCGAGAGCGCGCGCGACGCTGAGCACCTGGGCCATCATCGGTCGTCCGGCGACCGGATGAAGCGGTTTCGGCAGCTTCGACTTCATGCGCTTCCCGGCTCCCGCTGCCAGGATGACGACGGACAGAGACGAACGAGCGCCGGTGGAACTCATCGAACAAACTCACTTATCGAACGAGGGGAAATGGGAACGACGTGGCTCGCGGGCCAGGATTCGAACCTGGAATATAGGTGCCAAAAACCCATGTGATACCTTTTCACCACCCGCGAATAGGTGCGCGCGGCGCGACTCGACCAGCGTCCAGCGCATCGCAGCAGGAATGATAGCATCGGGACCGAATCTGTCCCGCGCGCGCCAGCGGTTCGACACAGCGCGCCGCCCACGCGACCGGTCTAGACGCCGAGCGCGTCCTTGACCTTATCGAAAAACCCCTTGTGGGTTGGTTGCGGCGCCAGGTCGCTGCCCAGCGTCTGTCCGAGACGTTCGACGAGATCTCGTTGCTCGACACTCAGCTCCTTCGGGATGATCACGTGGATCGTGACGATCTGGTCGCCACGCTCGCCGCCGTGCATGTCGGGCACGCCCTTGCCCTTGAGCCGAAATTGCTGACCCGACTGGGTCGCCTGCGGCAATTTGAACGCCACTGGCCCGTCGACGGTCTGCAGCTCGATTTCATCTCCCAGGATGGCCTGCGCCACATTGACGCCAACCTGAAGCTGAATCGTCTTTCCCTGGCGAGCGAAGAACTGGTGAGGCTTGATTCGAACCTTGACGAAGAGATTGCCCGGTTGCCCGCCCGCGGGACCGGCCTCACCCTGACCGCTCAGGCGCAGCGTGGCGGTTTCGTCGATACCAGGTGGGATGGTCACCGAAATGCGGCGCGCGAAGGTGACTCGCCCCTTGCCCCGGCATCGCGGGCAGGGATCGGTGATCTGTACCCCTTCCCCATTGCAGCTGGCACAAGGCGCCGCGCTCATGAACTGCCCGAGGATCGTTTGCTGGACCCGGCGGACCTCACCGCTCCCGCCACACGTCTCGCACCTTGGTGGCTGCTTGCCATCCCGCATGCGCGTGCCGTTGCAACCTTCGCACGTCTCCAAGCGGGTCACTTCGACTTCCTTCTCGGCGCCAAAGACGGCTTCCTCGAATTCGATCTCGACCGCTACCTGCAAATCCTGTCCGCGGTTGCTGACTGTCCGGCGACGCCCCTGCGTCGCCCCTCCGAAAAAAGTTTCGAAGATATCCGTAAAGGTCGAGTTGCCGAAGTCGAACGGATTGCCCGCGCCTCCACCGTTGGCGGCCGCATGACCGTAGCGATCGTAGGCCGCACGCCGGTTCGGATCCGACAAGCACTCGTAGGCTTCGTTTATTTCCTTGAACTGCTCTTCGGCGCCATCATCGCGATTGACGTCGGGATGGTATTTGCGAGCCAGGCGGCGATACGCCTTGCGCAAATCGTCATCGGACGCGCTGCGGGCGACGCCCAGAACTTCGTAGTAATCGCGTTTTTGCGCCATGGATGGAGTGGTCTTCGTATCGAATCGGTGAATGTCTGCCAGGGGAGCCCGCACTCTTTCGTCCGGCGAATATGAGCGGCTCCAGAACTGGCGGAAGTATATCCGCCAGCCCCGTCTCAGCCAAGGAGTCTAGCACTCTCCCCCATTGAGTGCTAACGGCGATCCGACCCGAGGGCGAGCCCACGGCCGGTCATGAGCTGGATGGTGCGATAGAACCAGGGGGCCGCCAGTGTCAGATAGATGCGCCCTTGCAGGTCGTCGATGAGCATCTGCGGAATTCCGCCAGCCCCGAAATGCGCCCCGGCCAGGGCTCCGGCCAATGCCGCCCGGCTATCGGCGGCTCCGCCAGCCGACGCGGCCGCGAATACCGCATCCTCGAACCGCTCCGCCAGAACGAATGCCGCTATCCCGGAGGTGATAACGTCGACGGCTTCATTTCCAATCTCCGCCGCTGCCATGAACGACGGAAGATCGCGGTTCGAGGCAAGCGCGCGGGCACTCTTTTCGAGCGCTGTTCTGAGCTCATCATCGGCCACATCCGCCAACAGCGAAGCCAGCAATGTCGTTCGATCGTCATGTCCAGCCAGCACGCGCGCAATGGCCGCGGCGACCAACACCCCGCGCTCGACCTGGACCCGGCGATCGTGAGTAAGACCGACGACTGTTCGCACATCTCGATCGATCGCAGCCATATCGATCGCCGGAGCCGCATGGATCATCCCGATGGAAATACCGCGCAGCGCTGGCTCGGGATCGCCTTCGTCGGACGATCGATACCAGGGTTCATCCTCGTCATCGAGAGAACGGAGCGTGTCCGGATTCATCCAGCGGCGCGATTCACCTCGCGCCAGAAACTGCATGCGCGCACGGATGAGCTCCGGGTCGAGATCGCCATTGGCCGAGGTATACGTTTCCATGATGCAGAGTGCGATTTCGGTCTCGTCCGAGAATTCCCCTGCTTCGAGTTCGGCGCCATCGTCCAGCATCCGGGCGTGATATCGGTCGATTCGTCCGAAATCGGAGCGGATGCGCTCCGCCGTCATACCGGCAACCGGCATGCCGAGGGCATCCCCGATTCCCAAACCGAGAATCGAACCGAGTGTGCGTTCCTGCGTGGCGCGTACCGCCATGTCTGCCTCCGTACCGCGGCGTCCATTTGTACCTACCGAGGATAGTCGGAAATGCGACGATTCGCGCTGGAATAGACTGGAGCCCATGCACTCCGGCGCTCGAAGCCGAGGCGAACGAGGAAACTGGGACATGGGGAAGTCGATGAACGGAAATCTTCTACTGACCGGCGGCCGGATCAAAACCATGGACCGGGCGATGCCAGAGGCAGATGCGATCGCCATTCGAAACGGCCGTATCGTGGTGGTCGGATCGAATGCCGAAGCGAAAGCGGCAGCCGCGCCAGGAAGTGAATCGATCGATCTCGCCGGCCGCACCGCGGCGCCCGGTCTGAACGACGCGCATGCGCATCCGATGATGCTGGGGCGCTCGCTGGACGACCTCGGTTTGAGCACTCCGCCAGTTCGCACGATTGCCGAAATCGCGCGGTTGGTGGGCAACGCGGCGCAACTGCGCGCGCCGGGCACATGGATCATCGGGCGCGGATACGATCAAGCGCGGCTGGCGGATCAGCGGCACCCAACCAGGAGCGATCTGGACGCGGTTTCGCCCGATCATCCCGTGCTTCTCTACCGCGCATGCCACCATATCGGTGTGGCGAATTCCGCCGCGCTCGCCCGGGCGGGTATACGAGCGGACACGCCAGACCCGGATGGCGGCCAGATCGATCGGGACGAACATGGAGTCCCGACGGGCGTGGTGCGGGAAACCGCGCTGGGGCTCGTCATGGGAGCCATTGCCGATCCAACCCAGGCGGAGCTGGAGCGAGATATTTCACGCGGATTGACGGCTTTCCTGGCCGAAGGAGTCACCAGCACGGTCGAAGCCGGGATCCGTCGCCCGGAGGAATTGCGGGCATATCAATCGCTGTGGCGAAGGGATGCGCTGCCGGTCCGCACCTATCTCATGATGATCATCCAGGACACCCTGGATGACTTGATCGAACTGGGGATACAGACCGGGCTGGGCGACACCCGTCTCCGAATCGGACCGGCCAAGCTCTTCAGCGATGGCAGCATCGGTGGGCGGACCGCCCGCGTGCGCAAACCCTACGCTGGCCAGACCGATAATGTCGGATTATGGATGCAGGACCCCGACGAGATGAAACGTCTGGTGCGCAAAGCGCATTCGGCTGGATTCCAGGTCGGTATCCATGCGATCGGGGATGCCGCGATCGACTTGGTTCTCGATGCCTATGAGGAGGCGCAACGAGCCGATCCCCGTCCCGATCCGCGCCATCGTATCGAACATTGCTCGATCGTCGATCTGCCCACCATCGATCGAATCGCGCGGCTCGGCGTCATCCCGGTTCCCGGCACCTCGTTTCTTCATTACTTCCGAGACGCCTACGTACAGAACCTCGGAATGGAGCGAATCCGGTACGCCTACGGGATGCGAACATTCGCCGATCGTGGCGTGGTTGCGGCGGCGAGCACCGATACGCCGGTCGTGCCGCCCAGTGCCATGACCGGCATTCAGACGATGATGACCCGGACCGATATCGGCGGCGCTCCGGTCTGGCCAGAAGAATCGGTATCGCTGGACGAAGCATTGCGGGCGTATACGGTCAATGGAGCCTATGCCTCGTTCGAGGACGGTATCAAGGGAACGCTGTCTCCGGGCATGCTCGGAGATGTCGTGGTCTTCGAAACCGATCTGGATAGCATTCCAGCTCGCGAAATTGGATCGATTCGGGTCGCCCATACCATCATCGAAGGCGCTGTTGTCTTTTCGCGCTGATCGACAGAAAGGATTCGCGAACAATGCTGTCGCTCACCTATATCGGCCATTCCGCGTTTCATCTCAACGATGGAACCAATTCGGTGCTGATCGATCCATTCATCACCGGCAATCCCGCCGCCACGATGCACGCAACCGATTTCACTCCCGGGACGATCTTGCTCACACATGCGCATAACGATCATCTGGGCGACACCGTGGCCATTGCCAAACGAGCCGGAAGTCATGTGATCGCCTTATTCGAGATTGCGAACTGGCTGCACGCATCCGGCGTCGTGCAAACCACGGGCGGCAATATGGGCGGCACCATTGGCTTCGATGGCGGAACGGTGAAATTCACCCCAGCGTGGCACACATCCTCCTATCAGGACGAGCACGGTATCCATGCCATCACGCCTCCAGCCGGATTGGTCGTGCGGTTCGGAGGAAAGACCCTCTATTTCGCGGGCGACACCTGTTTGTTCAGCGATATGAAGCTGATCGGAGAGGAAGGGTTGGACATCGCCGTCATTCCGATCGGTGATGCATTCACGATGGGACCGGCCGATGCCCAGCGCGCGGTAGGTTTTCTGAGCCCCAAAGTCGTCATCCCTTGCCATTTCGATACCTTCCCTCCAATCCAACAAGACGCGGGATTGTTCAAGCGGGAAACCGAGGAACGAACCGGCGTTCGGGTCGAAGTAATGAAACCGGGAACCACGATCGATCTTTCCGAGCTCTAGCGATGCCCTCGATCGAAGAAATCAACGCCGAGCTGAAGCGAACCGCATTTCAGAAGAAAGCGGTCGTCAGGCTCAGCGCCTCGGACGTATTGGATTTGGCCAAAGCGTATTTTCCCGAGCGGGGATATCGCGCCCATCTCACAGGCCGGCCCGGACATTTGCTCGTGATGGGCAAAGCCGAAGGGCTCTTGCCGCGCGTCACGGGAGAGATCGCGGCGCGGCAGAATATCGGCAAGGCGGGCACCACCCTCGTGACCGTCGACGCGGCCGGTGAACGGCTCGGTCCGGAGATGAAAGCGTTCCTGGCATGGCTGCGCGCCGAGAGCAAAGCCAGAAACGCCGCCCAATCATGAGGCGCCGGATGCCGATCACTCTTTGCCGGTGGCTGTCCCTTCGCCGACAGCGGGAGAAGGCAAAGCCAACAAGACCGAGATCGACCCGATCTCGCATGGGTGATGGCGAATCCGTGGCGGCTCAGTCGCCCTGACGCCAACTGACGCCCATCCGCGCATTCGTTCCGCCATCGACGTAGAGCGTTTGGCCCGTGATGAAGTCGGCATTGTCGGAAAGGAAAAAGACCGCCGGCTTGCCGATATCCTCCGGCAGGCCGACCCGGCCCCAGGGAACCATCTTGTCGCCGAATTCGCGGGTATAGCCGGGCATATCGAAATAGCGGGGCACCTCGATGAGTCCGGGCGCGAGTGCATTGACGCGAATGTGTTTCTCGGCCAATTCGATCGCGAGCGTGCGCGTGAACGCCACGATGGCGCCTTTGGTGGCCGCATAGGCGACGTGGTTGGGCGCGCCGCCTCCGCCGTGGACCGAGGAGATATTCAGGATCGCGCCGCCGCCCTGTTCGTCCATATAGCGCGCGGCTCGTTGGGCGCAAAAGAAATAGCTGCGAATGTTGATTTCGAATTGTTCGTCGAACAACGCCTGGTCGGTTTCGAAGAAGTTGACGGCCCGGGTGACGCCCGAATTATTGACCAGTGCATCGAGCCCACCGAGAAAATCATGCGCTTCCTCGACGACCCGGAAACAGGTTTCCACCTGCCGGAGGTTCCCACCGACAGCGATCGCGCGGGCGCCGAGCTTCTCGCATTCCGCGACCGTTCGATCGGCTCCGTCCCGGCTGCTGGCATAATGCACCGCCACATCATATCCAGCCCGCGCGAGCTCGATTGCGATCCCCTGGCCGATCCCCAGTCCGGCCCCGGTCACCAAGGCGCGCCGGCGCTCCCGCCCATTCGTTGCCACGTCGTTCTCCTTCGAGCGCGTACGCTCTCATCGATTAGCGTCATTCTTCGATCCCGGCAGGTATTATCTCCAATCGCCAGCCGCCGCACCGGCCGCTATCGACCCATCACAGCGCCCGCAGGCCCGACGCCTCGCTATACTTCGATCGGAATAGCCGGTTGCCGCCATGCGCGACCGTCTGCCCCAGTAGCTCAGTGGATAGAGCATTCGCCTTCTAAGCGAAGGGTCGCAGGTTCGATCCCTGCCTGGGGTACCACTCTCAAAAAAGCCACAGCAGATGCTCGAACTCCCGCGATTTCGAACGTTCGCCTCTCCTATTTCAAGACAGGTGTTTTACCTCGAAGAAGACGGATGCCCACGCCTGGTGTCTTTGGGCATTTCGCAACGGGAGGAAACTCGGTTCGACGGCTGCGACGCAGCGACAGCCGATGGAATCGCAACGTGGGCAGCATGATGCACCCGGAGTCGATAGTTCCAAAGCACCCCGCGCTCCGGGCAACGCCGAAAGCGCATCGGCGTCCCATCACAACGCCTCTTGGCCGTTCATTTTTCCATCACCGTCGTCGAAACGCGGCCAATCCATGCGTGTTCGGTTTCCGCGGTTGTTCAGAAATTGGCCGGTTGGCGGAATTCTGAACCTGCGGCGGCTTCCGGGCTTCGATCGAGCGCCGAACGGCAAACGCAACTGGCGATCGTGCGGCGGCGTTCGCGGGCTCCCGCCGGCCGCGAACCAGAAACCGTTCGCGCTACAACCCAAAGACGACTTCTCGAATACTCCGGGACCCTGGGATAACGAGGGGACTGATCCCGAACCCAACAGAGAGACCCCGTCACCGTGATGTGACGGGATCGAGCGGGATCGTTTCGAAAATCGAATCCACGGTTTGCTCATCGTCTCCAGACAAAACGAGTCCGCACGATCGGCCCACCGGCAATCGCGGCCAATCGATTTCTATCCTGTACTTCTGTATAAAGAACTGTAGAATTCGCGACGAGTGACAACTTTGATACGGAGGAGGCGAAAGAGAATCGAAAAACTCCCACGAACCGCCCGCCGCAGGCGGAAACTGGGCCGGTCTTCGGATCGACGGACTCGATGTTCATCACGCATCGCCCGCCGAAAACGCGGGGATCTCGCTGGCGTCGAGTGCATGTCGGTCACGATCCCCCATTGCCCCAATCGTGTATCGAGCGCGTTCGTGGTTCGTCATCGACATCGGACTCGGTCGCACGTTCGCTCAAACCTCATAGGAGATTGGGCGCCACCACGTATCGGTATACATTTAGTAACGTAACGCCGGTAACTTAGTATCAGTTGCTTCGCAGAAAGGAACTCATTATGGTCCTCTTCGACGAAATGGCGGTCAGCCGCCGTTCGCTTTTCGGGGGAGCTGCCGCGGTAACCGCCGCAACCGTGCTCGGTGCGCCATCCCATCAGTCCACCGCGCAGGCGGAGCCCGCCCCGGCCGCCGAACAAGTCGTCAAGGTGGGCGCCGATGCGAATCCGCTGTCGATCGATCCTGCAAGCGCGTTCGAGGGCGGATCGCTCAATATCGTGCGGGCGGCCTATGAAGGACTCGTTGCCCAAGTGATTGGCACGACCGACATCGCTCCAGGTCTGGCAACAGAATGGGTGATCGCCGACGACGCGACCGCTTATACATTCACGTTGCGCGAAGGCGTGAAATTCTCCGACGGTACCGACCTCGATGCCGAGGCAGTCAAGAAATCATATGACCGCACCATCGCCCTGGGGCTTGGTCCGGCGTCGTTGCTGTCCGGTGTATCGAGCGTCAATGTCGTCGACCCGCTCACGGTCGAGATCGTGTTGTCGGAACCGAATGCGTATTTTCTTGCGTATGTTCCAAAAATCGGGATCGTTTCTCCCACTGCCTGGGAATCGAACCAAAAGGATGGCGATTACGGTCTCGACTATATCCAGAACCACACCGCCGGTACCGGACCATATCAGCTGACGGAATTGAGTCGCAATGAGCGAATCGTGCTCGAACGCTTCCCCGATTACTGGCGGGGTTGGGATGGACCCCATCTCGACAAGATCATTTTCGAGGGTGTGCCGGCGCTCGAAACGCAGCGGCAGCAGTTGGTGAACGGCGAAATCCATTTCACCGGGATTCTGGCCGACGATGTCGTTGCTGAGCTGGTCAACGAACCAAATGTTCAGGTCAGTATCTGGCCAACGTTCGAAACCGACATCCTGCCGATCAACACCCAGAAAGCTCCAACCGACGATATCCGCGTCCGCCAGGCCATTCAGTTGGCATTCGACTATCAGGGATATATCGACGGTGTGTTACTCGGAAACGGAACCATTCCGAACGGGCATCTGGCTCCCGGTTTTCCCGGTTATGACGAAACCCTGCCGCCGTTCTCCCAGGATATCGAGAAAGCCAAAGCGTTGATCGAGGAGGCCGGTGTATCCGGCGCCAAGCTGACTGCCAACTACATCGTAGATTTCCCGACCCAAGAACAACACGCGCTCATCCTGCAAGATGCCCTGGGTCAGATCGGTCTGGAACTCGAGGTCAAGCCACTTCCCTGGGCGACCATGGACAGCGTCGTCGCCGATCTCGAAACTGCCGATCATATTAGCGTGCTCTATATGGCGGCATTTACCGCCGACCCCGCATTCACGCTCAACCAAAATTACGGTTCCGCGTTCGTTGCCAAACCGTACAACTGGTCGTGGTACGACAACCCCGAGTTCCAGGCGCTCGTCACCCAGGCTCAACAAACCGTCGATGCCGATGAGAGCGTCAGTCTCTTGCAGCAAGCGCAGCGGATCCTGGTCGCAGATGCCCCGGCCGTTTTTTATGTCCACCCGCAAACAGCCCAAGCCTACAGCAGCAAAGTTCAGGGCTTCAAGTGGAATCCGGTGGACTATCGATGGACCGCCAACTGGTACGACATCTGGCTGTCCGAATAAGAACCGGATTGGTCAGCACGAAGCGTGAACGAATGACGAGAGGTGCATCGAATTGGCTCGAGTAATCGCGGGACGACTCGCGACCTTACCGTTGATGTTGCTCGGAGTCGTGCTTCTCCTCTTCGTGCTGACCCATCTGATTCCAGCTGATCCCGCCAGGGTGGCGGTGGGGCCGAACGCCAGCGCCGACGCGGTGGAAGCCATGCGGGAGCGCATGGGCCTCAACGATCCCTTGCCCACTCAACTCACTCGCTACCTGCAGCAGTTGGTACATTTCGATCTCGGGGATTCGATTTATGACAAGCAACCCGTAACCGATTCGCTGCGGCGCTACGCACCCGCCACCATCGAGCTTGCGTTGGTGGCGGCCATGTTGATGATCGTCTTTGGCATTTTGTTGGGCATCTATTCCGCAACATCCCGCGGCTGGTTCGCAGTCCAGCTCGTTCGCCTCGCCGCCATCGCGGGACGGGCGCTACCGGCATTCTGGCTGGCCATGCTGTTGCAGTTCTTGTTCTATAGCCGCTTGGGGTGGTTTCCAAGTGGGGGGCGTCTCGATCTCGACAAGTACGACCGCCCGGCGAACATCACGGGTTTGTATTTGGTCGACAGCGCTCTGACGCTCAACGGCCATGTTTTTCTCGATGCGGCTCACCATATTGCATTACCAGCCCTGGCGCTCGCAATCGGCGGCATGGCGGATGTCATGCGAATGACCCGCGCGCAAATTCTGTCCGAATTACGGAACGACTACACGCGATCCGCGCGCGCCAAGGGCCTTGCTGACCGCACCGTGCTCATACGTCATATTCTGCCGAACGCGATGAGTGCGGTTCTGACATTGATTGGCATTCGCGTCGGATACCTCCTTGCCGGGGCGGTATTGGTCGAGTCGATCTTCAATTGGCCGGGACTCGGTCGTTATTCGCTCGATTCGATCAAGAACTTCGATTTTCAAGCGCTAACCGGTGTGACGCTGCTCGTCACCACAATCTTCCTCATCATCAACCTGGTGGTCGATCTGATCGCCCTGGCAATCGATCCGCGAGCGAGAGCGCAACGATGACGGCCACCGATCCGACTGCCATCACCCCGAGCTCCGCAATGCCCGCGCTCGTTCATCCTTCCGAGGCGATCGCTTCGGACCAACCGACACGGCTTCGGCGCTTCCAACAGACGATGAGACGGATTGGGCGACAACTGGCCCACGATCCAATGGCGCTTGCCGGGTTCATCATCGTCGTCCTGGTCCTCCTGACCTGCATTTTCGCACCCTGGATCGCAACCCACGATCCGACAAAGATCAATGTGCGCGCCAAATTCACCCCGCCCAACAGAGAATATTTGTTCGGCACGGATGAGACCGGGCGCGATCTTTTCAGCCGCATGGTTTACGGGGCGCGGCTCTCGATCGTAACCGGGCTCATCATTCTCGGATCGACCATCGTCATCGGAGCGACTCTCGGTTCCATCGCCGGCTATGTCGGGGGCAAGGTCGATGCGATCATCATGCGGGTGGCCGATTTCTTCATTGCCTTTCCGTTCTTGATTCTCGCGATGATGATTGCGTTTACTCTGGGCGCCAGTACGCAAAACGCGGTTTACGCGGTTATCCTGGTTTTCTGGCCATCGTACGCTCGTCTGGTGCGAAATCAGGTCATCTCGATTCGACACCGGGAGTTCGTGGACGCGGCACGCGTCGCCGGCGCCTCGAACGCTCGCATCATCTGGCGCCATGTGCTTCCACAGACCCGTTCCTCATTGATCATTCAATTCAGTCTCGATCTCGGGTTTGCGATTATCGCGATCGCTACGCTCGGCTTTATCGGTCTGGGCGCGCAGCCCCCCACCCCGGAATGGGGAACCATCATCGCGCAATCGCGCAGCTATGCCCTCGACAAATGGTGGTACGGCCTCCTTCCGGGACTGGTCGTCACTATCACGGTCATTGGATTCAACCTGGTCGGAGATTTCGTCCAGGAGTATGCGGAGTCGACCACGCTCCGCTAGGGAAGAGTAGCGTCATGTCTGGACGACTCGAGGTCGGTTTCGACATCGGGGGAACTTTTACCGATACCTTCGCCATCGATCCCGAAAGCGGCGAGCGGTTTGTATCGAAGGTATTGACAACCCCGGACAACCCGGCCGTGGGAGCGTTGAAGGGTCTGTTCGAGGTTACCCGCTCGGCCGGGAAGACGGTGGCGGATATCAGTCATGCCGTGCATGGCACCACGATCGTCACCAACGCGATCTTGCAACGCCAGGGCGCAAAGGCCGCGCTGATTGCGACCGCCGGATTTCGAGATGTGCTGCATATCGGGCGCGAGATTCGCTACGACATCTACAACATTGCGGCGACGTTTCCGGAGCCGTTGATCTCCCGGGCGCTCAGCTTCGATGTGCCGGAGCGAATGCTGGTCGACGGAACCATCCATCAACCACTGGATATCGATGCGACCCGCGATATCCTGGCGCAAATCCGAGCGGCCGGAGCCGAATCGATCGCGGTTTGCCTACTCCACGCGTATCGCAACCCCGCCCACGAACAAGCCATCGGGCGGTTGATCGAGGCGGAGTTGCCGGGAATTCCATATTCGCTCTCCTCCGATGTCGTGCCGGAGTTTCGCGAATACGAACGCATGTCCACAACGGCGGCAAATGCCTATACGCAACCGCTGATCGCTCGTTATCTGGCAGAGCTCACCGGCGCGCTGCAGGCCGAAGGTGGGGAGCGGCAACTCTTCGTCATGTTGTCGACCGGGGGGATCACCACTCCCGAGATCGCCTCGCGGTTCCCGGTCCGCCTGCTGGAATCGGGCCCCGCCGCCGGAGCGCTGGCGACTGGCTATTTGGGTCGGGCACTGGAGGAGCCGCATCTGCTCGGCTTCGACATGGGCGGGACAACCGCCAAGGCATGTATTGTCGATCGGGGCATTCCGGTGCGGACGTCTGCCTTCGAAACTGCGCGTGAAGAGCGCTTTATGAAGGGCAGCGGTCTGCCGATTCGCGCTCCAGTTATCGACCTGATCGAGATTGGCGCCGGCGGCGGCAGTCTGGCCCATGTCTCGCGCCTCGGGTTGCTGCAGGTGGGTCCGGAGAGCGCGGAGGCCGATCCCGGGCCTGCCAGTTATGGCAATGGTGGTCTGCACCCGACCGTAACCGACGCCGATCTGCTGCTTGGCTATCTCAATCCCGGGTTTTTTGCCGGGGGCCAAATGCGACTCGATACTGCCGCGGCGCAACGCGCAATCGAATCCGACGTCGCCGGCCCGCTCGGTCTGAGCTCAACTGACGCTGCCTGGGGTATTTATCGCATCGTCAACGAAAGCATGGCTTCAGCGGCACGCGTCCATTTTGCCGAACGAAGTCGGGATCCGCGGCGGTATGCCATGGTTGCCTCCGGCGGAGCCGGGCCGCTGCACGCCGCGGCGGTTGCCCAGCGCCTGCGGATCGGCCGGGTGATCGTGCCGCAGCAGGCTGGAGTCTTTTCTTCCTTTGGGTTCCTGACCGCACCGGCCGCATTCGATTTCGTCCGAACCGCCATCATGCGTCTCGATCGCCTCAACTGGGATGAGTTGAACGCGATCTACGCCGGGTTCGAAGCGACCGGTCGGAGCATGTTGGAAGGCGCCGGCATTCCCGCACACCAACATCGGCTGGTGCGCTCCGCGGATATGCGCTACGCCGGTCAGATGTTCGAGATCAATGTGCCGGTACCACGTGGCGTGCTCACGCCGGATTCCTACCCGGAAATGGCACGGCTCTATCACGAGGCCTATCAGGTGCGATACGGGCGCTCATTTCCGGATGCGCCGGTCGAGACATTGAATTGGCGCCTGGTGGCCACCGGACCCGAACCGGAGATCGCCCTTCCTTATGTGAGCGAGCTGGCGGACCCGGGGCAGGTTGCATCAGCCCGCAAGGGGACCCGAGCCGCCTATTTCGGTGATCAGCTGGGTTGGCTGGAGATGGCGGTCTATGACCGCTACCAACTCCGGGCCGGCCACGCGGCCGAGGGGCCGGCAGCCATCGAGGAACGCGAATCGACCATTCTCGTTCCTCCCGACAGCTCGTTCAGCGTCGACCGCCACGGAAATGTCATTCTCGCCATTGGGCAATTCGAGACCACCAAAAGCATCGCCAGACAGGAGGCCCTTCGATGACCTATCTCACCCAGTCGACGGACCGGCGCTCGACCACACTCGATCCGATCACACTCGAAATCCTTTGGGCGCGGTTGATCTCGATCGTCGAGGAATCAGAGTCGGTTATCGTCCGCACCTCCTTTTCACCGTCGATCGCCGAATCGGACGATCACTCGTCCGCGTTGCTCGATCGAAACGGCCGGCTTCTGGCGCAAACGTTATCGGCAATGCCCGCTTTCATCGGGATTCTCGACAATACGACGCGGATTCTGCTGGAGCACTATCCACCCGAAACACTCGAACCGGGCGATGTGCTGTGCACCAACGATCCATGGATCTGTTGCGGGCATCTGAATGATCTCAATGTGCTCCGGCCGATTTTTCACAAGGATCGCATCGTTGCATTCACCGCGAACACGGCCGATATCGGCGATATCGGAGGAGTCGGTACCATCGATGCTCGCGATCTCTATGAGGAGGGTATTCGCATATTGCCCTCGAAGTTAGTGAAAGCGGGCGAGCCCAACGAGGATATCTTCAAATTCTTCAAAGCAAACAGCCGAGTGCCCGACCAGGTCATCGGCGACATCAACGCCATGCTCGCCGGAGCCGAGATGGCCGAGAAACGTTTCCTCGAGATGCTGGAGGAATACGAGCTGGACGATATCGATGAGCTATCCGATGAGATCCAAGCGCGGACCGAGCGCGCAATGCGGGAAGCCATCCGCCGTCTTCCGGACGGCGACTATTTCGGGCACGTACGATCGGACGGCTATCCCGATCCCATCGACTTGCAAGTGAAAGTGACGATTGCGGACGATGAGATCGTCATCGACTTCGAGGGTACATCGGCGCAGGTTCCCTATGCTGTCAACTGCCCGCTCAGTCTGACCTATGCGGAAAGCCTCTGGCCAATTCGCGTTGCCATCGGCGCCGATATTCCGGCGACCAATGGTTCCCTCAAGCCAATCACGGTCAAGGCGCCGGAGGGATCGATTCTCAATCCGCGCTTCCCGGCTCCAGTGCAGCAACGCACCACCATCGTGCACAATGCGCAAGCTCCCATCTTCCAGGCGTTGTCATCG
Source organism: Thermomicrobia bacterium (assembly GCA_044464585.1). Lineage (GTDB taxonomy): Bacteria > Chloroflexota > Chloroflexia > Thermomicrobiales > UBA6265 > JAMLHN01. The sequence goes on along the minus strand of JBIQLF010000009.1, from coordinate 3,202 downwards.
CTGGCGCCGGAATACATTCACCCCAGTCGGATTCAAGCCAATAGTGGTTGCATCAAGGGATTCAGTATGAAGGGCACATGGTCGGCCGCACAGAAACCGGAATGGAGTAGCGGTGATCGCTTCGCCTTCGGGTATCTGGCAAATGGCGGTCAGGGTGGTACCGGTGCGACCGATGGACACGCATGCATGTCCTATCCCGACAATTGCGCCAACGTCCCGATCGAAGTCGTGGAAGCTCGCTCGCCGGTGCTGTTCCTTCGCAAAGAGCTGACCATCGATAGCGAGGGCGCCGGCGAGTTTCGTGGGGGCGCCGGGCAGTCGATCGATCTGCTGATTCTCAATGACGACGGGCTTCGGTACAGTCCGGTCTGCGGTGACAAAACGATCAATCCGCCGGCTCCTCTTTTCGGCGGCCAGCCAGGCGGGCTCGGGTTCTTCGGTGTCAACGGCGAATCGACCGGCCTGCGAGCGGTCTGGGTGAACCGAGGGGATATCGTTCACTTTCGCGCGCCGGGGGGTGGAGGTTATGGCGACCCGAGCAAACGTGATCCTGCGGCGGTCCGAGCGGATGTGCGTCGCGGCCTTATTTCGGTGGAACGCGCACGCCGTGTTTACCACGTCGAAATCGACGATGACATTACCATGTAGCCGCGTGGCGCCTCCGGTCGTATGGACGCGATACGGTAAGGCGCGACGACCTTACTCGCTTCCACGAGCCATCACGGCTAAGTGGTCCATCCGGTAGTAAGTCTGGTGTAGCATGGAATGAGTCGAAAGGAGGCGCTCCATGCACCCCCCGCTGACGTTGCGTACCCGAGTGCGGAAGAAGCCGGCGAACTGCGCCGACTGGTTCAGGGACGCAAGATCGAGGTCCGCCTGCGCGACCGGGCCCGCATCTGCCGGTTGGCCCACCAGGGTCGGCGGGTTCCCCAGATCGCCACCGAACTCGGCATCTGCGAGGCGACGGTGCGGCGGTGGATCACGCGGTTCAATACCGCCGGGCTGGACGGCCTGTGCGACGCCGACCGCACCGGTCGACCGCCAAGATACACCAGTGCGCAGGTAGGGACGGTCATTGAGACCAGTTTGACCAAACCGACGGAGCTTGGGTTGCCCTTCGCCTGCTGGACGCTGGACCGGTTGGAAGCCTATCTCAACGAAACCAAGGGCGTGCCGATCAAGCGCAGCCGGATCGGGGAACTGCTCCAAGCCGAGGGCGTGCGCTGGCGGCAGGAGGAGCCTTGGTTTGGCGAACGGCCCGCTCCAGCCTTCGCCGAAAAAAGGGGCCATCGTCGCCCTCTCCACCACGCCACCAGCCGGCAGTGTCGTGATGTGTCTCGATGAACTGGGACCGGAGGCGGCCAAGCGCTTCCCCGGCGCGCACCCCCTGCGACCCGATCGGACGGGGCTGCAGCGCATGCGCGCCAAACAGGACGCGGATGACGGTCGACGCGGCAAGGGGGACGTCTTCGGTGCGTTTCGTCCTGCCACCGGGAAGGCATTGACGGTGCCGTACGCCGGTCGGACCATCGCCGCCTGGACCGATTTCTTGGACCAGGTGGATGACTGGGTCGCGGGTGAGCGGGTCTCCGCGATCCTTGATAACCTCAGCACCCACCGCGCGCTCGATGTGCTGCTGTGGGCGCTGGCTCATCCGCGATGGGAGTTCGTCTTTCAACCTACCTACGCGGCCTATCTCAACCTGATCGAGCCGTGGTGGAAGGTATTGCGTTCCTTGGCGTTGAAGGGGCGACGCTTCGCGACCTGGGATGAGATCGGTCAGGCCGTGGAACAGGCCACCACCTATTGGAACGCTCATCGGCATCCCTTCGTTTGGGGACGGCGTACGCACCGCTCTTCGGCCCATCCCCCCGGTATCGCCACCCTGCCGATGGCCGCATGAACTTACCGGACGGACCAGTTAGTGGTGTTCTCGGTAAGTGGCTTGAGATACAATCCGGTCTCGACTGGTGACGCACAGAGGAGCAATGTCATGGCGACGAAGCTTGCACTCCGACCGGTGCTTCCCGACGAGGAGCGGGCGTTGCGGACGCTGGCCGCCTCGCGCACCAAGCCCGTCCGCCTGGTCCAACGGGCCACGCTGCTGGTGGCCTTGCTGGACGATCCAACGGTCGGCGCGAGCGTCGCAGGCCGGCGGGCGGGCCTCAGTGGCCAGTCCGGCTGTGCTTGGGTCAAGCGCTTCAACGCCGGAGGGATCGACGAGCTTGCGGATGCCCCGCGCGGAGGCCGTCCTCCGACGCATGCCCCCGACGTGCGGAGCCGCCTGGTCAGCCTGGCGACGCAGAAACCGCGTAGTCTGGACCTGCCCTTTGAACTCTGGACGCTGCAACGGCTGCAACGGGAATTCGAGGAACGGGAGGGGGTGCATCTGTCGGACTCCACGATCTGGATGTGGTTGCGTGACGAAGGGCTCCACTGGAAGCGCCAGCAGTCCTGGTTCCACGACGCCGAACACCACGATCCGGAGTTCGTTGAAAAAAGGGGGCCATCATCCGGGCCTATACCGCCCCACCACCTGGATGTCGCGTGATCTGTATCGACGAGTTGGGACCGCTGTCGGCCAAGACCTACCCGGGTGAGCAGTATGTCCCCGGCCCGCAGCGCGCCACCTTTGAGCCGGACTATGGACGCCGGGGCACACGCTGGGTGCATGGCGCCTTCGAACCCGCCACCGGCGAGGCAACGGTGATCGTCACGGAGCGACGCGATAGCGCGAGCCATCTGCACTTGCTGGAGCAACTGATCGCCCGGTTTCCCGCAGAGCGGTGGCTGGTGATCGAAGACAACCTCTCGACCCACACCAGCCGGGACGTGAAGCTCGCGCTGCTGTCCTGGCCGGAGATTCAGGTGCAGTTTCTCCCCAAGTACGCGAGTTGGATGAATCTGATCGAGCCCTGGTGGAAACAACTCAAGAGCCTTGCGCTCAAGGGACGTCGGTTTGAAACCGCCGCTGAGATCACGCAGGCGGTGGAGCAGGCGCTCGCGTACTGGAACGACCACCGGCGACCGTATCGATGGCGCAAGGTCCCAGACGTGCTTCCACCACCACTCGGTGGGTATGGCTCCCACCTGATCCTCCCCACCTCGCAGACAGACAACTTACCGAGAGCACCAGTTAGGGTGTGTTTATAAATTCGGTTGCAGCCAAAAGAGGACGATGGCCACGACCGTCAGTCCAGCA
>JBIQLF010000008.1:45668-57729 GCA_044464585.1 Thermomicrobia bacterium | reverse complement strand
TGAGTCCTGAGTCCTGGGTCTTGAGTCTTGAGCCCGTCGTTCTCCTCAAGACCCAAGCCCCAAGACCCAAGGCCCAAAACCGGCATTCGAGCGGGCAAAATCACCGAAGCACTACAATGAATGGTCGAGAGCGCGGAATCTGACCGCCTGAGAGAGCAACCAACAGGGAGACGATGACATTGGCCAGCGGGGCGAATCGACATACCGGCGTCGTCGGGTTGGCGGTCATGGGAGAAAACCTGGCGCTGAATATCGAGCGCAACGGCTATCCCGTGGGGGTCTACAACCGCACCTGGGCCAGGACCCAGGATTTCATGGCCGAGCGCGCCACCGGGCGCGATGTCGTCGCATCCGAAACGGTCAAGGGGTTCGTCGAATCGTTGGCCAAACCGCGCCATATCATCATCATGGTGAAAGCGGGTGCGCCGGTCGATGCCGTGCTGGCCGAGCTGTCCGAATTCGTCGACCCGGATGATATCGTCGTCGACGGCGGCAATTCCTTTTTCCACGATACCGAACGCCGCTCGACCGAATGGGCGGGCAAATTCCGCTTCATGGGGATGGGCATCTCCGGTGGCGAGGAGGGCGCGCTCTGGGGCCCCTCGCTCATGCCGGGTGGTCCGAAAGATGCCTATTCCGTGCTGGAATCGATGCTGGTCGATATCTCGGCCAAGAGCAAGGCGGGCGCGTGCGTCACCTATATTGGTCCCGGCGGTGCCGGCCACTACGTCAAGATGATCCATAACGGGATCGAATATGGCGATATGCAGCTGATCGCCGAAACCTACGACATCATGCGGCGCTCGCTTGGGATGAGCGCCGCCGAGATCGGGCAGGTGTTCGAACGATGGAACACGGGAAAGCTCGAATCGTTTCTGATCGAGATCACCGGTCAGGTGCTGTCGGTCACCGACGCCGATTCCGGGGTGGCGCTGGTCGACAAGATTCTCGATGAAGCCGAGCAGAAGGGCACCGGTCGCTGGACCAGCCAGAATGCGCTCGAACTCGGTACCCCGGCGCCGACGATCGATGCAGCCGTCGGCGCCCGGATGATGTCATCGCGCAAGCAAGAGCGCGTCGCGGCCAGCGCCAAACTGACCGGACCGGAGATCGAAACCACCGGGTCGGCCCAGGAACGCGCCGAACTGATCGACCATCTGGAGAATGCACTCTATTTCGCCAAGATCTCGTCCTATGCACAGGGGATGGCGCTCCTGCAAACGGCATCGGCCGATTACGGATGGAATCTGAATCTGTCGGAGATCGCCCGGATCTGGATGGCCGGGTGCATCATCCGGGCCGAATTGCTCGACCCGATCCGGGCCGCATTCAAAGAAGACCCCGGTTTGGTCAATCTGCTGATGGCGCCGCCGATCACCAACGCAGTCAACGCGAGCAGTCCATCGGCCCGGATCGCGGTCGAAACCGCGGTGCGTCACGGGATCCCCGTGCCAGGATATGCCTCTGCGCTCAACTATGTCGATACCTATCGCACCGAACATTTGCCGGCCAATCTCATCCAGGCATTGCGCGACAACTTTGGCGCGCACACCTATCGCCGGCTCGACAAATCCGGTGTTTTCCATACCAACTGGAGCTCCGGTGAAACCGAAACGATTGGCTAGTCTGGAATATCCGTCGGGACCGGAGGACATGTCGGCAAACGCAGTCGCCACCTCACGGTTGCGGCGCTTCCAGGGTTGCCATGTACACCGAGGGAGCTTCGCATGAGCGAAATGTCTTCGTCCGCCAAAGCTCGAGCCCTCGCGGTCGAGGCCCAAATCGATCTCGATACCGAGATTCTCGATGGCGATCTCCACGGCTCCGATGACCACGTCGTCAATCCCTTGCGCCAGGGGATGTTCCAGACCGTTACGGCCAATCCGTGCGCGATGGTGATTTTCGGGGTTTCGGGCGATCTGACCTCGCGCAAGCTGATGCCCGCGCTCTACGATCTCGCCATGAACTCGCGTCTCTCCGAGGGCTTCGCCATTGTCGGTGTGTCCCGGCGGGAGTGGAGTGACGATCAGTTTCGCGAGGGAATGCGCGCCGCGGTCGAAAAGCACTCGACCCTGCCGGTGACCGAGGATCGCTGGAATTCGTTTGCGCAGGGTCTCTTTTATGTCCGCGGCAATTTCGACGATCCGGCCATGTACGACCGGCTCAAGGAGAAACTCGGCGAGGTCGATCACGAACGGCGCACGGAGGGCAATCGACTCTTCTATATGGCGACGCCGCCGAGCTTCTACAGCACCATCGTCGAACAGCTCGGTTCGCACGATCTGGTGGAGCGGCAGGATTTCTATGGAGCGCCGCAGTCGGGTTGGTCGCGCATCGTCGTGGAAAAGCCGATCGGGCACGATCTGGCGTCCGCCCGGGCATTGAATCATGCGATCAGCGGCGTGGTCTCCGAGGGACAGGTCTACCGGATCGATCACTATCTCGGCAAAGAAACCGTGCAGAATGCGCTGGCATTCCGGTTCGCCAATATCCTCTTCGAACCGGTCTGGAATCAGCACTATGTCGATCATATGCAGATCACGGTGGCCGAATCGCTCGGGGTGGAAGATCGCGCCGCGTATTACGAGGAGGCCGGGGCGCTGCGCGATATGGTCCAGAGTCATATGCTGCAGCTTCTTGCCATCGTCGCCATGGAACCGCCTGCTGTCTTCCGGGGCAATGCGGTTCGCGATGAGAAGGTGAAGGTGCTGCGTTCGGTCATTCCCCCGAGCGGGGAGGCCGTCAAGACCCTGACCGCACGCGGTCAGTATGCGGCTGGATATGTCGAGGGGTTGGCGGTTCCCGGCTACCGGCAGGAACATTTCGTCAGCCCCAGCTCGACCACGGAGAGTTTCGTGGCGCTCAAGCTGCAGATCGACAACTGGCGCTGGGCGGGCGTGCCATTCTATCTCCGCACGGGCAAGCGATTGCCCCGGCGGGTTTCCGAGATTGCCATCCAGTTCAAGAAAGTGCCGCATCTGATGTTCCAGGCGGCCGGCACCGGCGATGTCGAACCGAATCTGCTGACCATTCGCATCCAACCGGACGAGGGGATCAGCCTGCGTTTCGTGGCCAAGATTCCGGGCACCACCATGCAGCTGCGCACCGTGCGTATGGATTTCGCCTATGGTGCGGCGTTCGGCGGCGCCGGCGCGGATGCGTACGAGCGATTGATCGTCGATGCGATGAATGGTGACCAGACGCTGTTCGCCCGGCGCGATGAGGTCGAGACGGCCTGGAATCTGATCGACCCGATCGAACAGGCATGGCTGGCCGAAGAGCTCACCCACCTGCCGCTGTACGAGGCCGGTACGTGGGGTCCGGACAAGGCCGATCTGCTGATCGAGCGGGATGGCCGCACGTGGCGGCGTCCGTAGGAGAGCAGGGATGACCGACATAGCCGCGCCCGCGGTCGAAACGAGCTGGGAATCGAAGCGGATCGAAATCGGGCGAATCCACTCGGCCATCAGCGACTGCTGGAAAACCTGGGAGGCCCATCATCCCAGCGCCAGCGTCATTCAGGCAGGGTCCGCCGAACAGGTCTATATGCACACCACGACGGTCAATGTGATCGTTGCCGTCGATACCGAGGACGAAGCCCGCCAGGCCGAGGACAATCTCTCCCAATTGAGCGACTATTCGCCTTCCCGGTTGCTGGTGCTGGTGCGCACTGGGCGACCGGAGGGGGACGAGATCTTCTCGGTGCGTATCAAGGTCGAGGAACGCGAGCATACCAAGGGCGTGGCCCCGGTTCGCCTGGAAACGATCACGATCGTGGCGCCGCCGGGGAACGATCAGTCACTGGCCAGTTTGTCGTCACCGCTGCTGATTCCGGATCTGCCCGATGTGCTCTATGTTCCCTATGGGCCGATCTCCAATAATCTGCTGGTTTCGGGATTGTGCGAGCTGGTCGATATCCTGATCGTCGATTCGATCTGGATGCACGATACCGGCGCTACCCTGGGGCTTCTGGCCAGTCACAACACCCGCCAGGATGTCGGGGACATCGCCGATATCGCCTGGGCCCGTTTGCAGGTCTGGCGGCAGCTGGTCGCTCAATTCTTCGATCAGCCGGCCGCGCTGGATTCGCTCGATACGATCGAAGAGGTGCATATCGCCTTCACGCCGGAAGCCGAAAACGGCCGTTGCGGGCGGAGCGCGGCGCTCTTGCTGGCTGGGTGGCTGGCCACCCGGCTCGGATGGCGCGCTCCGGGCGAGCTGGTCAGCTCCCGCAAGGGCTGGCGTTCGACATTGCGCGCGGGAGGGCAGGGCACGGGACGCGAAATCGTCCTCATACTCACCGAGGGCGGACAGACCGACAGTTGCAGCTGTGTCGAGAAAATCCAGCTCGTGGCCGGTGGAAGTGCGCAGGGCACATTCGAGGTGGAGCGCACATCCGATGATGAGATCACGACCACCAGCGAGCTGAACGGCTCACCCGCGGTCACCCGGCTGGTGCATAGTGGGTGTTCGGACGAGCGGGTGCTCATCAGCCAGGAACTCCGCCGCTTGCACGAAGACCCGACGTATACTGCGGCACTCGACTTTGCCACGGTGCTTTGGCCTGCTGGATTGGATTCCTGATGTCGTACGACGATCTGCCGGTACTCGATTATGGCGACCGTGGCCGTGTCACGGTTGCCGCCAATGCCGAGGGGGTCGCGAGTCTGGCGGTGCAAGCCTTTGCCACAGTGCTGACCAGCGCCTGGAGCAGCCGGGGACGCGCGGCCATCGCGCTTTCCGGTGGCAGCACTCCCAAACGGATGGGCGAGCTGTTGGCGCATTCGGCCTTTCCGGCGCCCGAGGCATGGGAACATGTCGAAATCTTTTGGGGCGACGAACGCTGGGTGCCGCTCGATGACAAGCAGAGCAATGCCGGGGACGCGCTGGAGACCTTTTTGACCAAAGTTCCCATTCCGGCCGAACATGTTCACCCGGTGTACGAAGACGGTCTGGACGAGGCCCAAGCCGCCGCGGTCTATCAGGCGCTCATCGAGGAGACCGTGCCCGCCGAACAAGGCGTGCCCGCGTTCGATCTCATCTTTCTGGGGATGGGCGACGATGGACATACGGCTTCGCTCTTTCCGCACTCGCCGGCGTTATCGATTCGCGACCGGCTGGTCGTTCCGAATTACGTCGAAAAACTCGACACCACCCGCATCACCTTTACCACCACGCTGCTGGACGGCGCGCGCGAGGTCATCTTTCTCGTGACTGGCAGCGGGAAGGCTGGGCGACTGAACGAGGTACTTGAGGGGCCGATCGATACCGACCGGCTCCCCTCGCAGCTCATCCGACCCACCAATGGCCGGCTGCGCTGGATCGTCGATCAAGGCGCCGCATCCGAGCTCTCGGGAGGGCCATTTCGTGAATGATGCCGATCGCCTGGCGGCGTTGGGCAGCGCCGCGGCGGGCCTCGTAGAGGATGGCATGGTGGTCGGACTCGGATCGGGATCGACCGCAGAGGCGTTCGTGCGGGCCCTGGGCGAGCGTGTCCGGCGCGGATTGATGATCCAGGGTATCCCGACCTCCCGGCATACCGAACAGATCGCCCGTGCGGTCGGTATTCCGCTCACCACACTTTCCGACAGCCGCACGATCCATCTCGGTATCGATGGCGCCGACGAGATCGACCCCCGGCTTTCGCTCACCAAGGGACGCGGTGGGGCGCTACTCTATGAGAAAGTGATCGCCGAAGCGTGCGAACGCTGGGTGATCGTGGCGGCCTCCGAAAAGCTGGTCGATCGGCTGGGAACCCGTTGTTCGCTTCCGATCGAGATCATTCCCTTTGGCTGGGAAACGACGCGGGCGCGAGTGGAATCGCTCGGATTCGACGCGCCGTTGCGAACCGCAAAGGATGGGGTGCCGATCGTGACCGATGGCAAACATTTTCTCCTCGATTGCGTTACCGGACCGATCGACGACGCCGGACGCCTGGGCGATCAGATCAAGTGCCTGACCGGGGTGATCGATCACGGATTGTTCGTGGGGTTGGCGGCGACGGCGCTGGTCTGCGATCCTGATGGCGCTATCCGCGAGCTGACCCCGGTATGAACCGCTTCCGCCAGAAACCCGACATCGATTTCGACTCCCTTCCGGCTGAATCGACCTCCGATCCGACCTTCGATATTCGCCGGGGGTTGATCGCGCTTGGTTTGTTCATGGGGGTGATGGTCGGGTTATCGCTCATCTGCGCATTTCTGCGGTAGGGAAGCCGGCGGTGCCCAGGTAGGTCGGTTCTCGCAGAATCCGCAAGCAAGGGCGATACTAAGGCGAGCGAACAATCGACCGGCTCGGATGTTGGCATTGGCTGGGAGTCCCGCGCAGCGGGGCACTCCGCCACTTCCGGGTACTCGGCATTCCCGAACCACCAAGATCGACTGACGGTTTCTCCCAATGACTTTGCTCGAACCCATTACCACGAACTCGCTCGGACATTGGTCGTATTTGCCGATTCTGGAGCGGCTGGCGTTGTCGGTGGCGCTGGGGACGTTCATCGGGATGGAACGGGAGCGGCGACACAAGGACGCGGGCGTGCGCACTTTTGCGCTCATCTGTTTGCTTGGGGCGCTGGGCGGCGCGCTCGGGCCGGCATATGCGCTGGCCGCGTTGGGGTTGCTGGCCATCATCATTCTGATTTCCAGCGTTCATAGCCAGCTGGAGCGGCGTGAATTCGAGCTGACGACCTCGGTGACGATGTGCGTCGTGGCGTTCATCGGCATTCTGTGCGGACTCGGCCATACCCTGACCCCGGCCGCGGTCGGGATCGCCGTGGCGGCGATTCTGGCGTGGAAGCAACCGCTGGTCACCTTTACACTCGGGTTGACCGAACAGGAGATTCGTTCGGCGATTCTGCTCGGTATCATCGCCGTGGTGATCTATCCGGCGTTACCGGATGGCACGGTCGACCGGTGGGGGTTGGTCGATCTCCGTTCGGCGTGGGTAACGGTGATCCTGATCGCGTCGATCGGATTCGCCAACTATCTCCTGCTGAAACGATTTGGTAGCCGTGGAATCGAGCTCACGGGATTCCTGGGCGGGTTGGTGAGCACCAAGGTCACGACCGCCGAACTGGCCAAACGTTGCCGGGAAAGCGATGGCGCGCTGGCCGACGAAACCTATCGCGGGGTTCTATTGTCGCGGGGTTCGATGGTGCTACGCAATGGGTTCCTGCTGGCGATTCTGTCGCTGGCGTCTTTCCGGTTCGCGGCGTTGTCGCTGGTGCTCATGTTTCTGGCGAGCACCTGGTTCGTTTTCCGCCGTCGCCATCAGGCGAGCGCCGATGGATCGCTCGAACTTGGGATCAGGTCGCCGTTTTCGTTGGCCTCGGTGTTGAAGTTCGGCGCCATCTTCCTGATTCTGCAGATCACGGGGGTATTGGCCCAGCGGGGGTTCGGTTCGTTCGGGTTCTTCGTGGTGACCGTGCTGGGCGGGTTCGTTTCGAGTGCGAGCGCGGTTTCGTCGGCCGCCACACTGGCCGCGCATGGGCAGGTTTCGGCGATGTCGGCCGGGTTTGCCGCGGTTGCGGCGATGATCGTGAGCTCCCTGGTCGATGTCGGATTGGTGGTGCGGATCACGCGGGAACGGCGGTTGAGTCGCCGGTTGGCGATCGGCACAGGAGTGATCTGCCTGTTGGGCATCGCGGGGGGTATGGTGACCTGGCAGGTGATGGGGTGAGGTGATCGGGTCCGGAGTCCGGAGCCCGGAGATGGGAGTTGAAGACGGGGGTTGGTGGACCGAGTTGGGGTGCGCGCGAATCGAATGCGACCCGTACCGGTCGAGTGGTCGTTGGGGCGCGCCGGGCCGGGATTCAGGCTATTTCCGGCCGCGGGATGGATTCAATGTCGTTTGCACCAGCAACCAGGTGGGCAGGGCGGTGAGGAGAACCAGCGCCAGGGCGAAGGGGGCGGCTGCCCGGAAATCGAGCACTTCGCCATTGGTGGTGATCCAGAGGCGGGTGGCGAGGGTATGGACTCCGGTTGGGCGCATGAGCAATGTCATCGTGAGCTCTTTGGAGATGTTGAGGGCGACCAGCATCGCTCCGGCCAGGATTCCCGGCAGCGCGAGCGGCAGGGTGACCCGCAGGAAGGTGCCCAGACTCCCGGCTCCGAGTGTCTGCGCGACATGTTCCAAATTCACCTGGGCTTGGGCGAGACCGGCGCGTTGTGGTCCGATTGCGACCGGCAGATAGAGCACGCAATACCCGGCGATCAAGGCCACCGATGTTTGATAGAGCGGGTGGAGATGCCGGGCGGTGAAATAGATCAGCGAGAGCGCGACGATCACACCGGGCAGCGAATGCGAAATCCAGGCCAGCCGTTCCAGCGTGATACTGAGCCGGCTCGGAAAGCGGGTGATGAGCAGGCTGACGAACAGGGCGAGCAACGAGCAGATGAGCGCGCCCCAGAGCGCATAGACGATCGTGATTTCGGTCGCTCGCCAGAGTTCGCCCCAGTCGACGTCGCTGGTCTGGAGAACGACCGCTTCCAGACCGCGGATCATGCCGAAGAGGGGCGCGCCGAGCGAGAGTGCGCTGAAGGCGGCCGCCAGCAACAACAACGGCCAGCGGAGGAGTCCCAGTCGCCAGAGGGTCATCGGCGCGGCCACCCCGGATCCGACCCGGATGGGCGTCACCGAGGCGCGCAGCAACAGATAATCCGCGGCCAGGATGACGAGCGCGAGCGCCAGGAGGACGAGCGACAACGCGCGCGCCGCGTCCGGGGCGCCGAGATAGAGCGCGCGCTGGACGATCGAGGTGGTCAGCGTCTGATACCGCAGCAGCTGGATTGCGCCGTATTCCGCGACGACATGCAGCGCAATGATGAGCGCTCCGCCGGAGATGGGACGGCGCAGCAATGGCAGCGACACATGCCAATAGGCGCCGTAGCGCGAGCGTCCCAGCGAACGCGCCACGGCTTCGTGCGAGGCATCGAGACCCCGCAGAGCGGCCACGGTCGGCAAGTAGACATAGGGATAGAGCGAGAGCGAGAGAATGAGCACCACACCGGGATACGAATAGAGCCATCTCGATTTCGGCGCATATTCGAAGCTCAGCGCGACCCAGGTATAGCTGGAAACGAATGCCGGCACCCCAAGCGGCAAGGTGAAGATCACCGTCCAGAACCGGCGGCCGGGGAGATCGGTCCGGCTGACCAGGGTGGCGAGCACCACACCCACCAGGGTGGTGGTGAGGGTAACGCCGATCACCAGGGCAATGGTGTCGATCGTCAGGGTGCGGGTGCTGGGACTGCGCAGGAAGCGGCGGACGACCGAGATATCGAGTCCTTCGCGCGCGACCAGGTAGACCACGGGCAGGAGGGAAAAGAGCACGATGGCTGCCGAGGCGAGAACCAAGAATACGGGGGCCCCTCCAAAGAGTGGCCCCCGTGACATGGTCTTCGATTCTGGCGCCCGGAGACGTTCTTCGCCGGGTGCGGGCAAACCAGGAACTGCCAAACCTAGATGATTCCAGCCTCGATGATGAGCTCGGATGCCGTCGACGGGTCGTCGAGCGATCCCTGATCGAATGCTGGCGGATCGAGCTCGCTCAGCGGCGGCAAGTCATAGCTGCTCTCGACGCCCGGCGCCAATGGATATTGGGGGGTGGTGGCGGCAACGATTGCCTGTCCACCAGCCGGATCGGCCATCCAGTCGACGAACCGCGCGGCCAGTTCCGGTTGCTTGCTCGCCGCCGGGACGCCAACCGCCGATGCGAAGACCAGACCGCCGGGATCCTGCCCCTTGACCCAATGCACCCGCGATTGCAGCTGATCGGCCCCGCCTTTCTCTTTGGCGAGAATATACCAGTAGTAGTGGTTGCTCAGGCCGAAGGGAATCTGACCCGCTTCGACCGCATCCCGGATCGCGCCGTTCTTGACGAGGTTTTCGCCATTCGCCTGGATGCCCTGGAGCCAGCCAAGGGTCTCGTGCTCACCCATGGTGTTGATGAGATAGACAACGGTGCTGACGAATGCGCCACTGGGGGCGTAGGCGAATTTGCCCTTCCATTCGTCGTTCACGAGATCGAGAATGCTGGCGGGCAGCGCGGATTCCTCGATCAGGTTGGGATCGAAGAACATCACCCTGCTACGGGCGGCATAGGGAAGCCAATTGCCCGACGATGGGGCAAAACGAGCGTCGACCTTAGCCAGCGATGCGGGATCGACCGGGGCCAGCAAACCCTTCGAATCGAGCTCGGCCGCGGGGCCGGGTTCCTCGGTCAGGATCGCATCGGCGTTGGTGTTGTCACCTTCCTCGATGATCTGGTTCACCAGCTCGGCATCTCCGCCCGCCCGCACAGTGACCGCGATACCGGTGGCGGCGGTAAAGGCCTCGCCCAGCGCATTGGCGAATGCCTCATGCTGGCCGGAATAGAGCACCATCGTTTCGCCCGTGGGCGACGCGACCGGGCTGGACTGGGCGCTTGCCATGCGGCCAGTCACGGCCAGGCTGCCGGCCGCGAACGCGCTGGCCTGGACGAATCGTCGCCGGTTCATTCGAGAATCTCGCATCTGAATCTCCCGCCCGTTTCGAGGGCATTGGTTCGGTACGGGGCACACGACCCCCGCCACATTCACGTGTGCAGAATGTGCATTCCCATTGGTTCGTTCGGATCGTCGATGAGATCGACCGCCGTCCGCGCGGGCGTGTTAGCTGCCGCCCGGACCAGGCGTTGCCTGTGGATAGACGCTGGCAGCGCCCGATACGCCGATCGAGAGCATTTCTCCCCGGCGCGCGAGTTCCGGCCGCAGCACGCGCGCGGCAATCGGGTATTTCTGGCCGCCCGATTCGACCTCGAGCTGCAGCAGCGCATCATGTCCGAAAAAGGTGGCGGCGCAGACGCAGGCCGGCACACCCCGGGCATCGGTCACGATTTGCTCCGGCCGGAGCATGACCGTGCAGAGCCCACAGGTGCTGATCTTGCCGCAGACGCGCGCATCGAGCCGGCCGAGCGGGGTATCGACATGGGAGCCGGTTTCGGCGAGCAACCCGGGAAGCAGCACGGCATCGCCCAGGAAGGTCGCGGTCCAGAGTTCCGAGGGGGCGGCGTAGAGCTCGTCCGGAGCAGCCGACTGGACGATGACGCCATCCCGCATCACGATGACCTGATCGGCCAGGGAGAGCGCTTCTTCCTGATCGTGGGTCACCAGCAGCGTGGTGGTATCGGTCGAACTGAGGATTGCTCGCAATTCGGCGCGGAGCTCGGTGCGCAATCCGGCATCGAGCGCGGAGAACGGCTCGTCCAGAAGGAGGAGCCGCGGATTGGGCGCGAGGGCGCGCGCGACGGCCACCCGCTGTTGCTGCCCGCCGGAAAGCTCCGAGGGGCGTCGTTTTTCGTAGCCACTCAGTCCAACCAATTCGAGCAATTCGGAGATGCGACGCGATACCGCCGATCGCTGGGATGGACGCAGGGAGGGGCGACCGGAGCGCAGACCGAAGCCGACATTTTCGGCCACGGAGAGATGAGGGAAGAGTGCTCCTTCCTGCGGCACCAGACCGATGCGGCGCCGGTCGGGCGAGACATGGTGGTTGTTGCCATCGAGCAGATCGCCGCCGATCCAGACGTGCCCGGCGTCGGGCCGCTCGATTCCGGCGAGGATGCGGAGCAAGGTCGATTTGCCGCAGCCCGAGGCGCCCAGAATGGCGGTAAAGCTCGTTTCTGGAACCGAAAAGGAGACAGAACGCAATGCCTCGACCGGCAGGCCGCGCGACCAAAAGGTCTTGCGAACCTCCTCGATCTTCAAAAACTCGTCGTTCATTCCCGGGTCCTCGCAGTCGATCCCCATTTCCGAGGATTCTAGTCTGATATGGAGGCGCGGTCAAGATTTCATGCGGAGCGTGACCATCGGGCACGGAGCAGCATCATCCCGGTCGACGTGGAGCGTTTGCGTTTGGCGAAGTCGAATGGGGGCGCCCCGGTCCGCGCCAGGCGACCGACCATGCCGAGCAAATCGTTCGCATTTGAGGCGTTTGGGCCTATTTCTTCAGCGGCGGGCCCTTTGTTTCTGAATGGTGATCCCTGGGATAGCAGGCCGCTGGATGTGGGGGGTGCTTTCGATGG